>DMTG01000016.1 GCA_003477345.1 Succinivibrionaceae bacterium
ATCTATATAGAGGTTATAAGCAATCATGGCTAATCTGACAGACAAAGGCTTTTCCTTTTTAAAGGAATTTAAAGAATTTGCCATGCGCGGCAACGTGCTTGACATGGCAGTCGGTGTGGTTATCGGTACTGCATTCGGAAAGATTGTATCTTCTCTGGTATCAGATGTAATCATGCCTCTGGTGGGCGTTGTAGTAGGTAATGTTGATTTTAAGGATTTATCGATACAGCTTCTTGATAAGACAGAAGAGCATGAGGCTATTGTTTTAACCTATGGCGCTTTCCTGCAGACAGTATTCGATTTCATCATTATTGCTTTTGCAATCTTTGTTTCTATGAAACTAATCAATAACGCAAAGCGCACAATGATTAAAGAGGATAAGGCGGAAGAAGCTGCAGCAGAGCCAGCTCCGGATATCAAGCTGTTAACAGAAATCCGTGATCTGTTAAAAGAACAGAATCAGAAATAGTTCTATTTTGAAAAAGGCTGCCTGCAGCGAAACAGTTGCGGCAGCTTTTTATTTACAGTAATATCTGTCGCATACCGTAGAAATCTACGCATCAAACGTATCAATATACTCTAAAATCCCATAAATTTATCGCGTGCTCTGTCGGAGTGCAATTCTGCTTAAATTTGACACAAAATCAGGTTGTAAGTAGTTTATTCAATGAAAATTATTATTTAAAAAGCTTTGGCGTAGGCGGGAAATGCCTGCTACCCTAATAAAAAAGGACATTTATGCAAGAGACTCAATTTTTGTTCACCTATCAGTGTGATATGGTGATGACTCTGACAATTGCCGCTTTTCTTCTGCTGTTAGGGCATATTATAAAAAAACAGATTCCTGTCCTGAGACGTTTTTATATTCCTGCGCCTGTGATAGGCGGCATCATTTTTTCAATTCTGACTCTGGTATGCCATGAATTCGGAGTTATGTCTTTATCATTTGATGATCAGTTAAAGAATCTTCTCATGATGACATTTTTCACCAGCATCGGCTTTACTGCCAGCTTTAGAATGCTGTATCACGGCGGTATTGCCGTAGGGCTGTTTTTAGTATGCTCGATTATTTTAATCTGCATACAGAATTTTGTTGGTATTTCTTTAGCCAAGGCTTTTGATTTAAATCCTCTTATTGGTCTGGCTACTGGTTCAATTTCGCTTACCGGAGGCCATGGCACCTCAGCAGCCTTTGGCCCAGTGCTTGAGGCAAACGGTCTGGAGGCAGGCCTTTCTGTAGCAGTTGCCGCAGCCACCTTTGGTCTGGTAGCCGGATCCATGATTGGCGGACCGTTAGGCAAGAGACTTTATAATAAATATCAATTTTATATAGATGATCAGAATATCTCTAACGATGACATGATCAAAGAGACTAAGCCTATAGATTTCAAGCAGAAACATGCTTTTGAGCATCAGCTTTTTGATGCCGCAACTTATCTCGTAGTATGCATGGGCATCGGCAGCCTTATTATATCTGGCTTAAATCGTTACAATATAGTGCTTCCTGCCTATATAGGACCAATGATAGTAGCTGCGGTGTTGCGCAATATCAATGATATGCGCAAAGTCGATATGCCTTTGAAAGCAATAAACGTAATAGGCGTTCTGTCTTTGCAGTTCTTCCTGGCTATGGCCCTTATGACCATGCGATTCTGGGAGCTTGCATCTCTAGCTGTACCGCTTATTGTAATTCTGCTTACTCAGACTGTAGTAATGGGACTGTTTGCTTATTTCATTACGTTCCGTATCATGGGTAAGGATTATGATGCTGCTGTAATTGCCTGTGGACACTGCGGATTTGGAATGGGTGCAACCCCTAACGCAATGGCTAATATGGAAACCTTCACCGGGGCAAACGGAGCCTCTCCGAAGGCCTTTTTCGTAGTGCCGATAGTAGGAGCGCTGTTTATTGATTTTGTAAATGCTATTTCAATTACGCTGTTTATGAATGCAATGATCTAGCAGATCCATAAAAAAGCCTTCATCCCGGAAATCAGAAATGAAGGCTTTGCTGTCTTTAAGGAAACAGGTATTCAGACTGCCTCTGTTTCAAGCAGAAGCTTTGCTTTATAGTCCGAAACTCTTCGCTCTCCCTCTTTTCTGGCGTTATTTTTTGATTTTTCAATAAGAGCCTCGAGTTCAAGACTTGGCTGGTAGATAGCATATCTGATTGCCATAGGTATTCTGTCCATAAGCTCTGACAGACTTTTGGATGATCTTTCCATTTCTTCTTCGAGCTTATTGCGCTCTGCAATGCTTTTCTGCAAATCTTTCTGCGTAAATTCCATTAGCGTGCCTTTACTATAGTAGTAATTTTTAGATTTTTAGCGTGTTGTTGAGTGCGTCTTTGGCATTTTTTTCAAAAGAATTACACTGCCCAATGTAATTCTGAACGAAAATCAGTTTTTCTTTAATTTTGCTGCCAGTCTGGTCGAGTATCTTTTTCAGATCGACAAGCAGAATTTCCACATCGTTTTTGGATAATTTATATTTAAGGTTTATTCCGTTTGATTTACAGATATTTTCCCAGTCTGCGTTAACGGAACTTATAGAGTCATCCGTGCGCATTTTTTCAAGCATGTTTGAAAGCTCAGCGATAGCTTCTGCTAATTCTGTACTTTTATCCTGCTCAGTTTTGATTGAGTTCAGCATTTCCAGAGCTTGTTCTTTGTTGTTCTGGGCAAGAAGAGTCTGAAGTTTAGCAAACTCCAGATACATGCTGTCATTATTTGACTGATTCTCAGATATTTCGGCTTTATCAGAAGCTAGCATATCTTTTGAACTCTCCCTGAATTTTTATATCAAACACAAAATTGAATGCGCTTTTCATTAGTAAATGTACTTATAAAAACCGAGAATTTGATTTTTTAAAATTAGTTTTGAGATAAGCTCTGCAAAAAATACCAAATTAGTTTCAAGTATGTGAATACTGTCACTTGTATAGATTAACTATTTGTTATCTAGTAAAATTATTTACAAATTTGCACTTTAAAATATATAACTATCAGTAAATCTTGATCTAAATAAATCAAAATTTACCAGGTCGGGCAGTAAAGTGATTGGAAAAAATCAGAACAAAACGGAGTTTTTTTTACAGTATAAAATAATTTTTATTAACTATATGTATTAAAAAAGCTTATTTATTTTTATTAGAAAAAAAGGCAATAGCATATAAAATAAAACTGCCTCCATCTGTAAACGACGGAGGCAGTCAGTGAGTTTTTTTATAACTTACGCAAATTCCTTATTATTTTTAGACTTGATGATACAGATTGCGGTCATATCAGAAGTAATTTCTGTGTCTTTTGCAAAGAGCTGAACCTTTTTATTAAGATTGGTAAGCACAGTTGCAGAATCTGAATCAGCCTTTTCTTCACAGATTTCAATAACCTTGCTGGTACCGAATAACTCATCTTCAGCATTCTTCAGTTCAGAAATTCCTGGAGTGTACATGCATAACAGATCAGAGAAGTCTAATTTTCCTTTGAATTCGTCGTAGATGCGATTAGGATCTTTTCCTATTGCTGGGCCAGAAGACTGAGTGAGAAGGTGGCCTGTATGCAGGTGAACCTGAATAGGGTAGGTGAAGCCAGCATTACTTGCAATATAGTTTCCTGTAAATTCGCTTAAAAGAATCAGGAAAACACGCAGATTAACCTTGTCATGATTCCTTCTTGCTAAGGCAGCATTTACTATAGTAAGAGTCTCTCCTGGTCTCTTGCCTTCATCAAAAACACATTTTCTTATCAGAGCATTGGTCTCGATAACCGGTTTGTAGCAGGCAACACCTTTTTCCATACTGGATATTAGTACAAACGCTATGTTGTCTTTATCTATACGGTAGAGGTCATAGAAATCATTAGCAGGTGAATGCTTTGACTGTATTAAATAAGAAGCAATATCGAGGAAACGTGAATTTGGCAGATCTTCTGAAATCGGCAGCATCTTTACCTGCATATGCTTCTCAGACTGATAAGTACCTTCTTTGAAGTTTTTAGAAGAAATCTCTTCAATCATTGAAGGTAATTTTTCACCTAGATCTTTGCATAAGCCGGAAATAGAATTCTGCAGATTTGAAAAATCTGACTTCTCAGGATTGCTGAGACTGTCTGCTATGCCATTGATTGTTGCAGGTTCAAACAGATTTACGTCTTCTATTGATTTTATGACCTTGGTGGCTTTTTCTGCCTGCTTCTTGGCATATTTCTCATATTTTCTTAAGAATGAAATTCCTACCGGTATAAGCAGAATGAACAGCAGGG
>DMTG01000218.1 GCA_003477345.1 Succinivibrionaceae bacterium
TTCTTTATTCTTTGCATGGATTAAAGAAGTTCTGAAGTTTTCATCTATAAGCAGTGTAGACAGTCTTGCCAGAACGTCCAGATGTTCATTTGAGGCGTTATGAGGAGATGCTATAAGGAAAAAAAGATAGGTTGTTTTACCATCAAGAGAATCAAAGTCTATGCCGTTGCTAGCCACCATGGCAGCAAGCCCCGGAGCAGTCACGCCTGCGCTTTTGGCATGGGGAATGGCTACTCCTTCTCCCAGCCCGGTTGAAACCTTAGCCTCTCTTTCAAAAACCGCTTTACGGTATCTGTCCGCGTCATTTATATTGCCGGACTGCTCCATAAGATCAACAAGATGATTTATCGCATCTGCTTTATCTTTTGGAGCATAATTTAAATCTATAGCTACAGGTTTTAATAAATCGCCAATTTGCATATATATACTTGATAAAGTGAAACCGCTTTTATTTTAGCTTAAATGCGCTTTGAACAAATTATGCCACAGGATTCTGGGCAATACCCGGTCTGAATATCTATTCCTTGATCCATAGCGCTTGACGGCATTGCAATAGATGGCTTGCCTACCTGCCTTGCAGGCACTCCGGCAACTGTCGTGTGCGGCTCCACATCCTTCAGCACGACTGAGCCTGCGCCGATTTTGGCACCCTCGCCAACTTTTATATTGCCTAAAATCTTGGCACCTGCGCCAATCATTACACCACGGCCTATTTTTGGATGACGGTCACCGCTCTCTTTTCCTGTACCGCCAAGAGTAACATCCTGAAGTATCGACACACGATCCGCGATTACCGCCGTTTCACCGACCACCAGTCCGGTAGCATGATCCAGCATAACTCCGTGACCTATTTTAGCTGCCGGATGGATATCTACAGAGTAAACCTCAGAAATTATGCTCTGAAAAAAACGTGCCAGCTCTGTCCTGCCGCTAGTCCACAGCCAGTGAGCTACTCTCCAGGCAATCAGCACCTGAGGTCCCTTTAAAAACAGATACGGAATAATAATAGAGGAAGAGGCCGGATCACGCGCGCAAACTGCTCTCATATCATAAATGGCATCTTCTATGATTTTAGGTGAATCATTAAAGGCCTGAATACAAATCTGAAAAACTGTACTTTTAGAAAGCAGTTCGTGCTGAAGCTTAGAGGCAACTATTTTGGCAATCCCCTGCTCTATAGACATACAATTCAGAATCACCTCATCGAGCAGCGCTCTCATCATAGGCTCTTTTTCTACAATTTCTGCAGCCTTGTCTCTGAGCTCCTGCCAGAATGCTTCTACAATCGGAGTATCAATTTTGTTTATCATTTTTTGATTTTTCAATTTTTTTTCTGACTCATAACATGAGTGATATCATCAAACTCAAGATTTGTTAAGGTCTCTTTGTTTAAAGGTTCCATATGGATGGAAATGTCCGCATCTTTATATTTCTTTCTCAATATATCTTCGGCAACTACGGTTACTTCATGAGAACTTTTTAAAGACATATTGCCATCCATCAGCAAATGACACTGAATAAAATTTCTAGGTCCTGCCCTTCTGGTTTTTAGATCGTGAATAGACTCAACATGAGGGATCTCAATTAACTCTTTTATGATCTGCTGATTTTCTTCAGGAGGGAAACTTATATCAAGAAGAGTGCTTACTGAAGTCCTGCCTAAAGAAAATGCGCCTTTGGTAATAAGCGCGCCTATGATTATCGTGAATAAGCCGTCAGCCCACATATAGCCCATACCGCTGAAAACCAGAGCTAAAATAACACCGATATTCAGCATGGCGTCAGACAGGTAGTGAAGTCTGTCCGCTGCAATAGCCTCACTCTTGGTTTTAGATATGACATAAGTCTGAAATGCTATAAGAAGTATAGTTATTACTTCTGCCAGCACACTGACCAGAATTGCAATATCCACGTTATTCACAACTTCAGGATGATGCAGTCGCTTAATACCATGAATTATCAGAATAACAGCAGAACCGCCAATAAACGCGGACTGCGCTAAAGCAGCCAGGGACTGAGCCTTATAATGGCCAAATCTGTAGGTATCATTAGGAGGAGTAAGCGAGTATCTGATAGCAAAAAGATTGATTAGTGCTGTCAGCGCGTCAAACATAGAATCAATAAGAGACGCAAACATACTAGAAGAGTAGCTTGCAAACCACACTCCGGCCTTTACCAGGATAAATACTGTGGCGATAAATACCGATGCTGTTCCTGCATACATGACAAGCTTATTGTAGTCTGCCGAGATTTCTTTTTCTGAACCACTATTTTTTAAAGAATCAGACATTGGAGGTCTCCCCAAAATATGTCAGTATTGTACCAATAATGTGCCGATTTGTGCGATTAGGGTCACTCTTGCGCAATGTATTTACACAAACTAAACGAGAACAACAGAATTTATATTGCTTACGAATTATACTTAACATATGACTATTCAAATTTAACTGAATTATCTGCTAAATATTCTGAATACAAGGAGGAAACGGTTTTACCGTTTAATAAAAATGTTAAACCGCCTGCTCAGATACTTTTTCTACTGGCCAATTAGGCTTACATCTAATTGCAATCCTGTGCCGTTTGAGCCACTTAGACAATTAAAAATAGACAAGCAGAAGCCTATTTGTTATTTGTTAACCTCTTCCTCCCTAGGAAACCTTCTTACCTTAGAAAGGATTGCCAGAAGAATAGGCATTCCCTCGCCCTTCGACCCTCTTGAAGTAAACGGTCAGAAAACCAGAAGATACGGTTATCTGAGAAAACCTTCGCTCTTCACTTCAAAATGTAAAAATACCGATGTTCTGCCAATTCTGCAGGACTGGCGTGCAGTAGCAGAAAAATCCGGACAGGATCTTCAAATCATTCCTGTCACCGTGTTATGGACTAGAAATCCAAGTTACGAAGGAATCGCACTTCATGGCATAGAAAAGCCTACCAGCTCCTTAAAGAAATTTATAACAATTACCTTCTTTGGCAGAGATAACTGCACAATTCTTTCAGATCCTTTAAGTTTAATTTCATTTAAAGCAGAATTAGAAAAGCGCGGCCACGATAAAGAAAAAAAAGAAAAGCTGCTGCACCGCTATATATCGCTGCATTTTCTGAAAATGGCGCGCTCCGTTATTGGCAAACCTTTCCCTAACCGTAAACTTTTAATTGAAGAGCTGATAAAGCGCAAAGCCGTACAGACAGCAATCGATGTCGAGCTGATAAATCACCGTGAAGAGACCAGAGAGTCTTTAGAACAGAAAGCCAGAAAAATTTACGAGGTGATGGTAGCCGACACCAGATACCCGCTGCTGAAATTTCTGAACAATGTAATTTCGCTGTTCTGGAATCATATTTACCACGGGCAGACAATCATCGGAGCAGACCGCGTCAGGAAGCTGGTTCAATCTGGACATGAAATAATTTACATTCCATGTCACCGAAGCCATATGGACTACATTCTCCTGTATTATGTAATCTTTCACGAAGGATTACCTCTGCCGCAAATCGCCTCAGGAGACAATCTTAATTTCTTTCCTGTAGGACCGCTCATCAGGCGCTGCGGCTCGTATTTCATCCGCAGAAAGATGAAAGGCGACAACTTCTATATCACGCTGTTTGGTGAATATCTGAGTATTCTCTTTGAAAAGGGCATGGCAACAGAGTTCTTTATCGAAGGCGGCAGATCAAGAACTGGCCGTACACTTCCTCCAAAGACCGGCATGGTAGCCATGACAGTAAAATCTCAGTTGAGAGGCATAGAACGCCCGATTGCCTTTATTCCGACTTACCTAGGATATGAACATGTATCTGAGGTTCGCTCATATATGCAGGAGCTAAGCGGGAAAGCAAAGAAAAAAGAAAGTGCCCTGCAACTGCTTGGAATATTTAAGAGAATGCGTTATTACGGAAGAGGATATGTTACCTTCGGAAAGCCGGTAATAGTTCCTAGGTTCTTATCAAAGGAGGTTCCAAACTGGCGCAATGATATAGATCCTAGCGGGACTCGCATTCCCGGCTGGCTGTATTCAACAGTTAATTCACTCTCAAGACGCATTATCATGAACCTTAATGAGTCTGCCACTATCAATGGTATCAATCTATGTGCATTAGCTATTATCTGCGATCCTGACAAGACCCTAAGCATGAGAAAACTGCACAACAGTGTGGCTCTGCTTATTCGTTTATTAAATGCCGATCCTAAACGCAGATCGTTTGTACCTGACAGCTCAATTGACACTCTTATAAGTCAGGGACTTGAGCTGAACAAATTCAGAGTATACGATGTCGGCGAAGATATGAAATTCGTCAGACCAAGCCGCGGTCAGACTCTGCAGCTGACATATTTCATGAATAATATCGTGCATCTTTTTGCCTTGCCGGCGCTGATTGCCAACATAATAATCAGCAATGGCCACATAAAAAGAGAAGATATCAGGATCCACGCCAGAAATTTATTCTACTTCCTAAGACACGAACTGTTCTGTCCTATAGAAGAAGACGAGCTCGACTCTTTAATCGAAATCTACATAAACAGCTTTATATCCGGGGAATATATTGCAGAAAGGGAAGGAGTGATCTTTTTATCAGGTGACGGCTGGGAAGAGCTGTACAATCTGGCACGCAGCATAAGACTTAATCTGATTCGCTACCTGGTTGCGGTTACTGCCTTGAGAAAGACCGATAATGGTACGATAACAATAGATAAGTTTATTGAAAAGTGCCTGATTTTTGCCAAGCGTCTGCCGCCTTCAGTAACCAATGAAGCTCCGGAGTTTGTAGATCCGATATTATTCAGAATCATGTGTTCTACATTCAAAAGACATAATTATTTTTTCATAAATGCCGATAAAACAATTAATATAAACCCAGAAAAAGTCTTAAAGCTTGCAAGAGCAGCAGAACCACTTATATCAGCGCGTGATCTGAAGATTCTGCAGGGCAGTGCAAGTGAAGAATAAAAATAAGCAATAAGTGAGGTAAAAATGGTAAACATTTTAAAAAAAATACTGTCAGCGTTTTTTATTATCGGGCTTACCATTTCAAGTACCAGCGTGTACGCTTCTGGTCATGGTGATGAAGGAGGCGAGGAAGTAGACGAAAACGCTCAGGTGCCAGCTGATCCTGAAATTGGATATTTCACAATGGAGCCTGACTTTACAACCAATGTCGCTACTTTAAACCCAAGAGAAAAACTCCATTACGTCCGTGCAAAAGTCAGTCTGATGCTCGATGACAGCAATGATAAAGCCCTGCTTACAGAAATGGAGCCGCTCATTAAAGACGCAATTATTTCAATATTAGGCTCAAAAGAGTTTGCAGTTATTGCAAGCAATGAAGGACGAGAAAAAATGCGCGCAGAATGCCGAGACAAACTAACTGCCATGTTTCAGGATAAAGTTGGACGCGCGGTAATTCAGGACGTGCTGTTTGTAAGTTACATGTACCAGTAAAATCCGTTTTATCAAAGGCAGTGGTGTATCAGCCATTGCCTTTGGTTTTCAATGACAGAGTTATTTAAATAAATCTTTTCTGGAATAATCCACAAGCCCCCACAGCACACCTATCACGAAACCGCCCAAGTGGCAGAAATTAGCTATGCCGCTAAATAAGAAGCCCACAGCTATGAAAATTATACTGGCTACAAAAAGACCTTTCGGAGCATTCAGAGAAACAGGCAGATTGTCTCTTCTTGATAAAACTCCCAGATATCCCATAACACCATAGACAACACCGGACAAGCCGCCAAAAATACCGCCTTCATTTATAAAGAACAGCTCCAGTATGTTGGCAGACAGATCCATACTGAGAAACATCAGCCCCAGTTTAAAGACCCCAAAGTTTTTTTCTATCGGCCTTGCCAGA
>DMTG01000296.1 GCA_003477345.1 Succinivibrionaceae bacterium
TAGTCAGGATCTCTTATGTCTACAGTAAGTCCTTGTCTCATCTGCTCAAAAATATCGTCAGAATTATTTTCAGGCATAATAATCTCCTAATGCTGCTTTAAGACATCTGAGTATGCCTATGTTATAGGTACTGCCTTGAAAAAAAAGCCTGTTCGGTCTGATTTCTTGATAATAAGCCGTCAGTAAAGCGATAAACTAAGTTAGAAGCGAAAAATCTGTCATAAAGAATTTTGCAGATGATCAGGAATTTTCTTAAGTTTTGCTGAAAAACCTGAAAAAAGATAATAATATAAGGTATAAGGGTTTTTCTGATCGATTCACATGAGAGGCACCTGGCTTTGGATCAACACGCAGCTCCCTCCGGGGAATATGTCGAAATCTGTCACTGCTGCGATATGGGAGTGACGCTTCCTAGTAAGCCTGATCCCGGCAAAAACTATCGCTGCCCGCGCTGCGGGACGGTGCTTGTACGTGCCAGAGAATACTCTTTTCAGACAGTAGGCCTGGTGGCTCTGTCTGCTCTCATTCTGCTGTTCTCTGCGCTGACCCAGCCTTTTATGACGCTCGAACAGTACGGTGTCTACAATGATATGGCGCTTTACAATGTGCTGACAACTCTGCACTTGGACTGGGGCGGGCTTCTGTATGTCTTTATGGCGGTAACTCTGTTTATGCCGCTGGTGGTGCTGCTGATTGCGGTCACCGCAGGGCTGTTTGGCATTGTGCCCACACTTTTTACCATGAAGATATTCGCCTTCAGCCACCGCTACTGCATGGTTGATGTCTTTATCATGGGAGTGCTCATCAGCCTTATCAAGCTCACATCCCTTGCCAATGTTTCCTTTCATTTCGGATTCTATGCGGCCATAGTTTTTTCTGTCATGATGACCTGGGTCTGGATGAGCTTTCGCCCGGAGCGCCTGTGGAATCTTTTAGGACATTCGCATTTTTACGGAGCCATAGCAGGTAAAACCGGGGTAGATCAGCATCTGGTGGTGTGCCGCACCTGTGGAGCACAGTACAGAGGATCTGAAAACGGAGCCGTCTGTCCCCGCTGCGGCAGGGTAAATTTCTATCGTAATCCTGCTGCGGTACAGAAAACCTGTGCGCTGCTGCTGTCAGCAACTATCCTTTATCTGCCGTCTAATCTTTATCCCGTGATGTTTACCGATCTGCTGGGCTCGAATACCGGCTCTAACATCATTGACGGTGTGGTGGCTCTTTGGAATATGAACTCGCACTTTGTTGCTCTGGTTATTCTGATTGCCAGTATTTTTATTCCCATATTTAAAATTCTGCTGCTGGTGTTTTTAGTCGTAAACGTAAAAATGCGCGAGGAAAAACGCCAGAAACGCAGACTGGTACAGATTTACAGGCTGGTTGAACTGATTGGCAAATGGTCTATGATAGACGTCTTTGTAGTAATCATAATGTCGGCAGTCGTAAGAATCGGCGGACTTATAACCATAAATCCGGGCTTTGCCATTGTGGCCTTCTGCTCGGTAGTAATTTTAACTTTGATCTCAGCAGAGCAGTTCGATTCAAGAATGATCTGGGATAAGAGAGGAAGCTGTGGGCAATAGTAACGAAAAGGCGCTGGTAAATTCCCGCCTCCGCTTTTCATTTGCATGGATTATCCCTCTGCTGGCACTTATAGTTACTGGAATTATGCTCTGGGACAATACTCTGAACAAAGGTCCTGAAATCGAGCTCGTGGTGGCCTCAGCTGACGGCATAGAAGCCGGCAAAACTCTTGTAAAATACCGATCGGTGACGGTAGGCCGCGTGGAGTCTGTGGAAATTGAGGATGATCTCAGGTCGGTGAGACTAGGGATCAGAATGAATCCTGGCACTGATAATCTGCTTTTAAAAGATTCCAAGTTCTGGGTAGTAAAACCGCGCATTGATACCAATTCCATATCTGGCCTTGATACTCTGTTAAGCGGTTCCTACATTCAGATTTCCTTAGGTTCTTCAAATGAGCATGCCGAAGAGTTCGTGGCCGAGGCTCAGCCGCCTGTAAACCCGTACAATGAAGCAGGTGTTACAGTCAATCTGTTCTCTCACGGTACAGACAGCATTCCTGAAGGTACTGTAGTTGAATACAAGGGCATTGAAGTGGGCGTTGTTGCCTCCTCGCGTTTAAATCCTAAGACTGATACTTTTGAATATCAGCTTTTTATCCGCAAGCCTTATGATGATCTGTTAAAAGGCAATATCCGCTTCTGGAATGATACCGGCATCGATCTTAAAATTGACGGCAGCGGCCTTAATATAAGCACCAAGTCACTTCTAAGCGTGATGCAGGGAACTGTTACCTTTGAAGGCTTTGGCTACCGCAATGCCGAAGAGTCTCTCGACCTTTCTAAAACCTATGAGTTATTTGTCAACAGAACCGCGGCCGAGAATGAAACGCTTAAAAGCTACCCGAAGTACCTCATTAATGTCGGTCACGATGCCGGAGCTATCAAGGCCGGCAGTGATGTGCTCTATCGCGGTGTGCTCGTAGGCAAGGTAGTTGATCCTGCCTGGAAAGTGGATGATTTAGATATTATTTATCCTGAAGATGATATTTATGTGCTGATGTCATTTTTAACCTTCAGTGACAGCAATGAAAGTGCTACAATGAAATTTTTCAATGATAGCCTTGCTGAAAATAATGTATGCGCCACTTTCACTGGCTCCTCGCTGCTGTCAGGCAATAACGCCATATCTATAGAAATAGGCGGCAAAGTCAAATGTAAAGCCAAGGAAAAGGAACATGACGGAATCAGAGTGATTCCTCTGATGGAAGGCAACAACACCTCTCCGCAGACGCTGATGAATGAAATATTAGCTGAAATCAAGGGCATGAAGCTTGAGGAGACCGCCGCCGAGGCCAGAAACACCCTGATTGCTCTGCAGAAAGCTACGGCCAATCTATCAAAGACGCTGGATAATGCCGAACAGCAGAAGGTAATAGATGAATTTAACAAAACGGTCAAACAGTTTCACAAGACCATGGCTGGCTTTGATGAAAAGGGCAAACTGTATCAGGAGATGAGTCAGTTAATAGGGCAGTTAAATCAGTCCTTAAAAGATCTGAAGCCTGCAGTCAAAGATGTAGGACAGAAGCCTAATTCCATTATATTCAGCGATACCACCGGTGATCCGATCCCAGGTCAGCGTTCAACAGGAGACAGAAAATGAGAGCACGACTTCTGGCAGGACTAGCCTTATGCACAGTACTTTTAGGCGGCTGCGCGAGCAGTGACGCGCCATCTCAGATCCGCTACTCAATGATTCAGGATCTGGAACCTTCTATGATGTCAGGATCTTCTAATGTCAAGCTGCAGTTAAATCCAGCGTTGGACGGCGGCGGCATTGTGCTGCAGGTCAGTGATCACAGCCTGCGAGAGGCCCGCTTTCACCGCTGGGCCGAGCCGCTTGATTCCCAGTTAACGGCGCTTGTGAATAATGCTTTAGTCAGTGAGAAGTTCAGGCTTAAAGGGCAGATTTTAAATGTTTATGTCTCGCGCTTTCAGGGCAGCGAGGCCGGGAAGGTTTATGTAAGTGCCGCATTCTCTCTTATGACACCTCAGGGGAATACTATAAAAACCTCTAACCGCCAGTTTGAAGCTCTGCAGGAGGCTGAAGGCTATGAGGCTCTGGTGGCCTCCCTGCGTTCAGGTTTTGACAGGGTCTGCCATGAGGCACTAATCGATCTTAATTAAGATCTTGATCAAAAATTTCTGAAAATCTTATCGAAAAGCTCATAAATATAGGGCATTATGCCCTTTATTTTTTACGTGTGCTCGGCATGAGCATTATC
>DMTG01000299.1 GCA_003477345.1 Succinivibrionaceae bacterium
TACAATAATCCGTTCAGAAATGATAATGAGATGACACAGTCAGCCGCAGAAGGCGATCTGATGCCGTGGGAGAAGGGAGTTAACGATCCTGCCAATCTCTCTCCGACATCCAACGCCAGCAGAATGACTGCTGAAAACCGAGAAACCTTAGATCAGGTCAACAAGCTGCTCAAAGAACTGCAGGAGAAGACTGCCACGGTCTGGACCGCCTCGATTGAGAGCAGACAGAAGGACGGTGAAAAGGGACTGTCAAAGGTTACTTCCGTCAGAGCTCCTATGTCGGTATCGACCCCGATAGCCGACGGTCATCGCGCCACCTTTACCATTACTCCTGATTACATGAGTGCCGGCAGAACCAACGGAGATTCAAATCCTAAATTCGGCACCAATGCTGTTAATGAAGACGGCGCTTCTCACAATATCAGAAAGAACGGCGTAGAGTTCAGTCTGGCGCTGGAAGGAGACAACTACAAGGGAGATATAGGCATCAGTCCGGTGGGCAAGAAGGGCACCTCTTTTGTAGGCGGTCTCATGTTCAACCCTAAGATCTTCACCAATACTCATCTGACTATGACCTTAGAGCGCAGAATGCTCAAGGACAGTGTGCTCTCTTACTACGGCTACAAGGATAAGTACAAGGACAAGTTCTGGGGAGCGGTAGCCAAAAACGGCGGCAGCCTGATTCTGCACTATGATACCCCGAAGTTTGGCTGGTACACAGGTCCATCCGTGTACTACTATGACGGTAAACACGTAAGAAGCAACCATTCTGTAGGCTTTAATGCAGGCTTCTATGTACCGGTTATCTCCGACAAGAGAAACCGTCTTACTGTGGGACTTGACTTTAACTATCAGGACTTTGCCAGAAACGAGAACCACTTCTCCTATGGCTATGGCGGTTACTTCAGCCCTCAGAACTACTATGCGCTGGCCTTCCCGGTTAATTATCATCACCAGTTCAGTCACAGATTCTCCATGGATATTGCCGCCTCCATCGGCTATCAGTCCTATGACAGCGAAGGCGGAGCCTACTATCCTAAGGATTCAGCCTTACAGAAGGTTCTTGAGTATTACTATTACCAGGGCTGGAGAGACGAATACCGCTACTCATCAAGCAACGAGAGCGGCGTAGCCGGATCTGCCAAGGTTCAGGTTGATTACAGCATAACTGATGCACTAAGAGTAGGCGGTCTGTTTAATTACAACACCTTTGGTGATTATAATGAAACAACCGAGTTTGTGTATCTCAATTACTATATGTAGAAAGCGGGGCGATAATGGAACTAAAAACACAGCAGTATCTTGAGAGCCTTCAGACACCATCAGGCTTTGCAGATGTTGTTCAGATTATGGTCCATATGATGGCTGCCAACTCTGCAAATCACGAGTATCTGGGATTTATGCAGGAAGTAGGGTCGCACCTTGGGGACAGATATCCTCTGCAGAAGTCAGGACGCCTGCAGGAATTGTGCGATGCCATAAACAGGCATCTTAGTATGTTCAAATGGGGATATGCGGAAATTTCCGACCACGGTGACTCTCTGGTAATAACCCACAACAGCATGCCCTGCGACAAGCAGAATCCAGCGCTGTGGCAGCAGGCTCTGGGAGCTCTTCTGTGCGGACTTTACAACACCTGGTTTCACCAGAGCGGAGCCCCGGCATCGCTGGTCTGCAGAATAGAGCAGTTCCCGTCTCCAACCTGCGCAGTACTGAGGCTTAAGAAAAACGGCTGATCTTTTGCTCAGCCACTAGGTTAAATCTTGAAGAAAATTTTGTATGTATCGATCACTTGCCATAAAAATATGTTTTGTATTTGTCCTTTTTCTGCAGATGTCGGGAGCGGCAATGGCTAGCGCCTGGGATCAGTACAAAGCGCGTTTTGTAACCGCAGAAGGCGCTGTCATTGATACGCAGGGAGATAAAAAGGTCAGTCACTCCGAGGGACAAAGCTATGGACTGCTGTTCGCTCTGGCATACAATGACAGAAGTACCTTTGAAAAAATCTACAACTGGACTAAAAAAAATCTCAAGAATAAGGAAAACGGTCTTTTTTACTGGGCTTACCGCCACGATCAGAAAAACAAGATAAGTGACAAAAACAATGCCAGTGACGGTGATCTGGTGATTGCCATGTCACTGCTCAGGGCCAGCGAGCGCTGGGGGATCAGATCTTATAAGATTGACTCTGAGCATATAGCCAACAATATCTTATTTGCAACCGTCACCAAATATGCTGGCTTTGAAGTGATGCTGCCTGGTGAAAACGGTTTTTACTATAACAGTTCCATTATTCTGAATCCTTCCTATTTTGTATTCCCGGCGTTTGGAGCCATCTACAATCACACGCATATATCCGCCTGGAAAGATCTCTATGATGACAGTCTTAAGATCTTAAACAAGGTGGATTCCATGAAGGTCAGAGTAAAGATACCCTCAGACTGGCTGAGCATGGACGCGGCCGGGAATCTGAAACCTGCCAAGGAGTGGCCGGCCCGCAGCAGCTATGATGCCATCAGAGTGCCTGTCTATCTATACTGGGTTGATCCTCATTCTTCAGCCCTGCAGCCCTGGAAAAACTGGTTTTCAAAATTCAAGGACGGAGCCAATCCTGCCTGGGTAAATGTGGCAACTGAGGAAGTTGCTCCCTATAAAATGCCTCCGGGACTTGTGGCCGTCAGAAATCTGGTGCTGGGAGCATATCCTGACAGTGCCATGCCGGAGCCAGAAATTACTCCTGCAGATGACTACTACAACGCAAGTCTTAAACTGCTGGTATTCTTAGCCAACAGACACTTTTAAACTGAATTCTACTTTTCCCTGCCATAGAGCTGTTTTTCATAGATAAACAGCTCTATGCTTATGTCAAGCAATAAACTTATAAACAGGCAAGGTTTTAGCTTATTTGTGAAAAAACACGCATAAGAAGAAAACTGTAAAAGCTAATCTGTAAAAATTCCTTTTTTATAAAGCATCGAAAGTATAAAATTGTTCTGTTGTCTCGAATTACAATAGTAAGAATAATAAGGGATTTTGAAGAGGTGCTATAAAAATGAGTTCTGCAGAATTATCTGATCAACAAATAGCAGAAAAAATCAAAAATATCTTGAAACAGAGACATATGAGTATAGGCGCTTTTGCTCAGTGTATTGGCGTA
>DMTG01000170.1 GCA_003477345.1 Succinivibrionaceae bacterium
GGTGTTGCCGGCATCGCTGACATATCTAAATTAGGTCGCGTAGCAGTAAAAACTCTTTTACTGTACGCAATTACCTGCGCTATTGCAGTAACCGTCGGTCTGATTGTTGCCGGTGTAATTCAGCCAGGCATCGATCTGAACCTGACTACAGAAAACCTTTCCGTCAAGGAAGTTCAGGCCCCAGCCTTAAAGGATACTCTGCTTAACATCGTGCCTATCAATCCGTTCGAAGCCATGAGCAAAGGTCAGATGCTGCCTATTATCTTCTTTGCAATCTTCTTCGGCTTCATTCTTTCTTCCTTAGGCGAGAAAGGCAAAAGCCTTCTGAACCTGTTTGACGAACTCAGCCAGGTAATGATCAAAATGACCAATGCTGTCATGTACTATGCTCCAGTTGGTGTTTTTGCTCTGATTTCCTACACTGTAAGCAAACACGGTCTATCAGTTCTGCTGCCGCTGCTGAAGCTGGTTATGTGCTCCCTGATTGCAACCACTCTGTTCTTTATTCCGGTCTATCTGCCTACCATTAAGCTTTACGTAGGCATACCTCTGAAGAAATTCTTCAAAGACATTGCAGAGCCATGGATTATTGCCTTTACCACCTGCTCATCAGCTGCCGCTCTGGCCTCCAACCTGATTGCTACTCAGAAACTGGGTGCCACCAAGGCAATCGCAGCTTTCTCAATTCCGCTGGGCAACACCATCAACATGAACGGAACTTCCATTTATATGGGTGTATGCGCCGTATTCGCAGCAGAAATCTACGGTATTGATTTAAGCTTCATGGATCAGATCATCATCGTTCTGATGGGAGTTATTTCCGCCGTCGGCACCGCCGGTGTTCCAAGCGCCGGTCTTATCATGATGAGTATCGTATTCGCTCAGGTTGGCATTCCATTAGAGGCAATTGCTCTGATTGCCAGCGTTGATCGTCTGCTCGACATGATTCGTACCTCTGCCAACGTTATCGGTGATGCATTCACTGCCGTATGCGTAACCAAGATGGAAGGCGAATTAAACTCAGAGAAGTTCGAAGAAGAATAATTATCTGAAATAAAACAGCATTTAAGCCGGCTTTTTTAGCCGGCTTTTTATTACCTGTAGAATGCCAGGCTGACACTTCCTGCGTCCTAATTTTGCAGAAATTAAATTCTTTTTAAGACAGATCACAAAATCTTTTTTACATCCTTTTGATATTTAAAAGAAATAGTTATAAAATAAAAAGGTTTAATATTTTTCTAACGGAAATTTAATGGCTGCCAGCATCCGAGACGCATCTTTTTACTTAAAACGAATTAAAGATCTGCCTTCTGCCCTGAAAGAAAACATGTGCAAACTCTCAGCAGAAGTATCCTCTCATCGTATGGTAATAACCAGCATACAGGGGATCAGTGAAAGACTGAAACTTGAATACACAAGAGAAAGCTTTTCAAAAGACTGCCTTAAAAACTATGCAACAATCAAGCAGTTTCTTGAAAACTTCAATCTTGATCTCGTACCCTGCTCTATTCCTGTAGATCTTGATTTCTCCTCAGACATCTTCGTTACCTTAAAAGCCAATCTTGCTAATGATGAAGACGTCTCTGCTGTACAGGGCATTTTAGAAAGCGGCAGAGCCCCGCAGCAGAAGGATATGATTCATATCTCGCGCATGAATAACAAAATGGCCAATTACAATATCATGCTCCGTGTTTTCGAGTCTATGTTTGTAATCAGCCCCGGCGCGCTGTCTTCACTGCAGAAGCAGTGCATAAACAATATGCTCAATGAATTAGTCCTGCCTATTGAAGGATTAAACTATTTAAGACAGTGCTTTACCTTTGCCGGCACTTACAGAAACTACCGCTGCGATTTCAGCAACCCGAAATACTGCTACAAGCGACTGGATGCAGAGCAGCAGACCCGTGTCAACTACTATCTGGCACTCATTGCTTCGAGCACCAATTACTATCAGCCTTTTAACAGCTCCTATCCCTTCATTCAGGAACTAAACCGCTTCTTCATCAAAATCGCCCATAGAAAACCTGAAAACAAGACCACCGAAGAAATCCTGCAGGAGCAGGAAAAGTATCTGATGGCCAACGTAAAAAACATTTCTGCAGGTAAAGAAAGAAGAGGCTTCTTACTGCTCGAAAAGTCAATCAATACCGATCTCAGATCCTACCTTAGCGCCTTGCATGACTACAAAAAGCCTGACAAACACGTTAAAGTTCAGGAAATCGCAAACGTCCTGAAAAATCGCCTTAAACTTGCAGAAAACCTTAAATATGAATCGCTTAAAAGCAATCTGCTGTCCATAACCCAGAGCGGTATTGCCGCCATTCCGGATCCAGAAAAAATACAGTTCAAACTGTTCGGACAGGACTCAGAATTCAGAGAAGACTCTTTTGTTTTTGCAACCTCTGATCCGATTATGCAGCGCGCCTACCCCTTCATGCTGTTTCTAGAGGAAGACTCTCAGTCAGTAGAAGATGCCTTAAAAAACGAGGGGCACAACGCACAGATTCGTAATGTCCTGCTTAAAAAACCTCAGCTGGACGAAGAAAGACAGGAAATTCTGGCCTGGTCGTGCTTTTTTGCGCTGATTATCTGGCCTCTTTATAAAAAGATATCCGGTATAGAGCAGGAGCGCTGCCTAAAAGAGCTGGATCTGCTTATAAAACTTACAGACAGTAAAGATCTTACCTACGTAAAAGCCTCCTGCTTTACGCTCCACGAAATCAGCAGCCTGCATAAAATAGATGACAGTATCAGACTGTGCCTGTTCAATCATCCTAACCTGCTGTCTGCGGCTCTGTGTCAGATTCTGCAGAGATCCGGCAGCACGCCGATTTCCTGGGATGATGCCGCCAAAGAACTGCTCTTTTTATATGTGGTCAGGGCCTTTGCCGAAAACAGCGCCAAAAATTATGCTGAGGAACTGAAGAACCCTAATTCAGCCAAAGCCATAAACTACGCCATAGAACTGCTTAAAGAAGAATTTGAAAGCCATTCCTCTCTGTTTGAAAATCTTGTAGTTCCGGTAAATCACGATCTCAGCAGTTCTCTTCTTTACAGCGATAATTCAAATTTCATTAAAGCCGTAACTACGCACTGCTTCATAAAACCTGCATTTTCCGCTTTTCTGAATCCGGTTCAGTTTATCTCGGTTTCGAAACTCTCTTATGAACCTAAAAAATTCAGTCATCAGAATAAAGAATTTGCTGTGCTGTATAAAAATCAGGATGTTTTAGCCTATCTTTCTGAGCTGAAAGAAGATGAGCATCCTGTCATGGAAAAGATACTGACGCAGAAACTCTCAGGACTCGAAGCGCAGCTGATAAAAAGAAAGCTTAGAAATCTCAACTTCAGCAGCTATTCAGAGCTCTACAAGGTATTTGAGATTAATAAAACCAGTCACGCCGATAAATGCATAGAGCTGGCACTCTTAAACTGTCGACTATCCGTAATTCCTATGGATGCCACCCTGCCGGATGAAGCCCGCTTAATGCTGAAAAGGCACAGTATTGTCGATATCAATATAGACAGACAGCAGCTGACAGAAAGTCTGCTCGATCAGCTCGGAGCAGCTCAGCTCACCGTAATGGTAGTGCAGTCAATAGCGCCTCAGCTCGATTTTTCCGTCAAGCTTGCCTCCTACATGGATCTTAGCCCGGAGCAGCACGTATTTGTGCTTTCCTACCTTAGAAATCTGCACTACGCTGTCGCAGGCCAGTGCAATTTCAGCAGCCGCTTCTATATGTCCCTGTACGCCTACTACCATATGCGTGCAGGCTACAGACTGTTTGAAAATTACTTAAAGAAGCTGGCCAGAGACACCATCAAGACTACCAGCTACAGCCCTTTTGTTCTGTCACGCTTCAAGAATCTGTTTGAGATGCTGCACATCAGAGTAGATGAACTGACAGTCAAACAGAATGTGGAGACCAAACACAAGCGCAGCAGTTTTGTAAATCTCGATCAGGATCTTATAAAATCCAAGCTTGATGAAAGCCGAGAGCTGCAGGACACTATTGCTCTTATAAAAGAAGAGGAAGAAGCACAGGCCAAGGTACAGGTGCCAGCTGCCGAAATAACAGATGTCAAAACTTCTGCAAATAAAACCAATGCTGCAGCTGCCCAGGTTTTGCCTGATACAGATGAGAACAAATCAGGCAGTAAAGAGCCCGATAAGAAGCCGTCAGGTAATGACAATGTCAGCGCGCTTATCAGAGATCTGTATACAGCCCATCAGGACTTTATGTCTCTGGATGAATTTTCAGGACTGTGCATGCGCTACCGCTTTATGTCCGCAGATGCCGCCGTGGAAGAAATCAATGAAATCAGCTTTGAAAACTACGATGAAGGTGTATTTGAAGCGGTTCCAGAAGAAGGAGTCATCTATATTACGCTGGACATTCTCGAAAAAATGGCAGCCAAGAATTAGTTCTCTTCTGTAATTTTCAAAAGCGGATCTTCTCGTGAGATCTCTGTGATTTCAGATTCTATCCGACCGCCTTTTATCAGGGTGGTAATGTGATCGCCTACGCTTGCCTTATCTATATTCAGAGTCTGTCTGCTGCTATCCAGGGTTGCACTGTAGCCGCGGTTTAATATATACAGAGGATTTAAAGCTTCGAGCCTGGCACTTAATGTGCCGAAGGTATTCTCTGCTTTTGACAGCTGCAGCTCCACCTGCCCTGAAGTCAGAATCTGCAGTGACTGGTTCAGTCGGCTTTCTGTCTTGTTGAGTATTCTTTCAATCGCACTATCCAGTCTGACCTTCAGCTGCTCTACGCGCTGCTGTCCTCTCTGGACAGCAAGAACCGGGTTCTGTTCTGATAATCTGCCGGACAGAGCGGCAACTTTATTTTTCTCCGAGGAGATTTTCTGCAGTACTGATGCAAACAAAGACTGTTCTAATCTAGACAGTCTAGCAGAAAGAAGCTGCGCCTGATGCTCGGGGCTTACAGCCTTAAGCCTTGCTGAAAGCCTGTCCAGTCTTATATTTTCATTATCTATAAAACTGCCGATGGCACTGTCTAGTCTGTTTAGATAATTGCCTAAGGCATTGTATATAGCATCTTTAGTGACCGAAGTTACTATCTCGGCTGCCGCTGTCGGAGTTGCAGCTCTTATATCCGCAGCAAAATCAGACAAGGCCACATCCGGCTCATGACCTACAGCTGAGATAATCGGGATCTCTGAGGCCGCGACTGCCCTTACCAGTGACTCATCGGAAAAAGGCAGTAAATCCTCTAAAGAACCGCCGCCACGGCCAATAATCAGCACCTGACACCTTTTTTCCTCATTTGCCTGTTTTAATGCGGCTAGCAGACTTGGAACAGCCTCTTCTCCATGAACCTTGGCGTCATAGACCACGATGTTCACGCCGTTATTGCGTCTGGCCATCGTCATCTGGATATCATGCACCACATT
>DMTG01000257.1 GCA_003477345.1 Succinivibrionaceae bacterium
AAAAATGAAATGCAAAACTTAAGTCACTAAAAAAAATTTTCAATTTTTTCTGAAAATTCTCTACAGTGTAGAGAAAATTCATTTCAGCTTATAGTAACTAAAGAATAAGAGAAAACATTATGAATAAAAACAATCCTTCATTTGAAGGACTAGTAGAACATCTAGAATACATTCATAAAATAACAAGTACAAATGCGAAGAGTGCAGTTAATCAGCTTTTAACATTAAGAAATTGGGTTATTGGCTATTATATTGTTGAATATGAACAAAATGGCAATGATAAGGCTTTATATGGAGACAATTTACTAAAAGAGCTTGGGTGCAAACTTGAGCAATTAAATCTTAGTGAAAAGACATTATATTCATACCGTAAGTTCTATTTAGTTTATCCTCAGATTTTCTCGACAGTGTCGAGAAAATTACAATCTCTAGGACTACAGGA
Source organism: Succinivibrionaceae bacterium (assembly GCA_003477345.1). Taxonomy (GTDB): domain Bacteria; phylum Pseudomonadota; class Gammaproteobacteria; order Enterobacterales; family Succinivibrionaceae; genus Succinivibrio. The sequence goes on from DMTG01000257.1 coordinate 443, forward strand.
AGAAATAAAGCAATTAACCATAGAATCTCCTGAAAAAGCTCACACGAAACAGGTACAAAAGAAATTCTCGACAGTGTCGAGAAAATTCAAAACAGACGGTGATCATTTAATCTCAAATCTTTCATATTCTCATATAAGAGAGCTAATCATGATAGATGATGATTTAGAAAGATATTTCTATGAGGTTGAATGTATAAAATCAAACTGGTCAGTTAGAGAACTCAGAAGACAGATTAGTACCAATCTGTATTTCAGGGTTGGAGCAAGCAAGAAACCAGAATTATTATTTGATAATCTGCGAAATCCTTCTCCTGATATAACTGTAAAAGAACCGTTTGCACTTGAGTTTCTTGGTCTTGATGCAAAACTAGCTATAACAGAAGATGATCTTGAGCAAGCTTTAATAGACCATCTGCAAGAATTCCTGCTTGAACTTGGAAAAGGCTTTTGTTTTGAAGCTAGACAAAAAAGAATACATTGAAATCAAGGTTAATGGCCCAAGTACTTTCCCTATCAGTTATCACGGTGAGTTCTTTTATCGCAGTGGCTCAACAAACCAAAAACTGACAGGTATTGCACTTACTGATTTTATTTCCAGGAAAAATGGCGGAGAATTCGGATAACTTCGGTATAGCAATTCGGCATAACTTCGGTATAGCTAAATCTTAAAAAATTCGGTTTAACTTCGGTACACTTTTAAAATTCGGCATAACTTCGGTACAGCAATTCGCTACAACTTCGGTATAACAAAATTCACCTCAATATTCCCAGTTAATCATTTCAATATATTAATTTCTATCACCGTTGATTCTTCATTGTTTTAGCACGTTAATAGCAACTGCATGCAATCCCGCATGCGTCTATTTAACGGAGGTTCCATGCCTCAAGGAAAAACAATGGAAATTTCTCGTTTAAGGGCCATATGTTCTGATTTTTCTTATGGCTATTCTTATAGTTTCATTAAAGAAAAGCGTAAGCCAATTTCTAAATCTACACTGCAAAAAATCAAAGAGAAGCTAGTCTTAAATAACCTGCTTGATCCTGTCAATCTCTTGGCTGTTTCAGATAAAGACCTAATAACAATCATGTATGGTCCTAAGGCTTATCTGGAAAAATCCAAAAACAAACAGTCAGTAAGAATTGTTATTGATAGAAATTCTTCTGAGCGTATTGATAATGAAGCAATGCATCCCGCGCATTTTGAAGATCTTGTGATTAGATTTGAAGATCATAAGCATCTTACAAAAGAGGATTTATATAGAGACTATGTTGAAGAAGCTGTAGCTGCAGGACATGAATACTACAAGCGCACAGCTTTTATGCAGAGGCTTAATCAGCTGATAGATCAGCGCAAAGGGCCGGATGTCTATATGCACCGTGAACACGCTTACGGTGATGAACTAGAAATGGACTGGGTTGGACAGCGCTTCTCTGTTAGGACTGGAGCATATGGCGAAACCACAAAGTATGCAGTCATCGTTTTTGTCTGGGCAGCATCAAATTATGTGTTTGCTCAACTTTGCCCAGATCTGACGACCAACAGCGCGTGTGCAGCAATAAAAAATGCGCTGCAGTTCTATAACTGTAAGCCAAAACGTCTGGTGATAGATAATCAGGCATGCCTTGTGAATCGACACCGCAAGGGACAGGAAGCTATCCTGAATGAAAACTTCGCCTATTTCTGCGAAAGATGCGGCATAGGTGTAGATGCAAATAATCCGCGATCTGGTAATGAAAAATCAGCTGCAGAAAATACAGTTCGCCTTGTAGAACAGCGTGTTCTGGCAAGACTTACTGAAGGAGATTTCTCTGTTGCTGAATATAATGCCAGGATACTGGAGCTTGTAAACAAGTATATAAACAGAACCAGCTTTAGAGGCGGTGGCGTAAACGATTCGAGAGAATGCCTTTTTAAAAGACATGAGCTACCAGCTGCACTGCGAATCGATACACCACTTCCAAGTTTAATAGAACACTTCCCTTATGTAAAAGTAGGTAACGACTACCACGTTGAAATTAATGGCGTTAAATATTCTGTTAACTGGCGCTATGCCGGCCGGCAGGTGAATGTAGACGTCGAAGGAAGGATGGTAACCATATATGACTTTAATCGAACTGAGGTACTGGCACGTCATCCTGCAGCCAAGGAGGGAATCGTAACTAATCCTGAACACATGCCGGAAAATCATAAAGCAGTAAGGGAAAAAGAAGTCAGATATAAGAAGCCTCAGGACATTATGGATGACGCAGTTTCCCTAAGTATAAAACTGGCGTCCTACTGCAAATTTATCCTCAGTAAGGATAACTGGGCAGAAAATAAAAAATCCTGTATCTGTATCATCAATCTTTATCGACGCAATCGTAGAAAACATATTATTTACGATCAGGCTATAGATAGGCTTCTGCATCAGTCAAATACTAATTTGATCAACTCTTATGAGCTGAAGAAATATATTAAAGATTTAGAGGACTATGCAGCAGAGAACAATGGCGCTATTCCTGTACAGACAGAAATTTTAGATCTGAAAAACCTGCCTCCTATTGATTCTGATAAAAATGCCGCCAGCCTTAGAGGTGCGGCTGGATTCAGTGACTTTGACGGCAGTTTTTCTTTAAATCAGCCAGAAACAACCAAAGACCAGAGTGATTCTAGTAAAGATAAGGACAAGGAGTAATTTATGAATCTCGCAAAAGAGCAGAATGATTTAATATGCAGTTTAAAAGAACTTGGATGCAAAGGGATGGCGGAAGCTCTGTCAAACCAGTTTGCCAATGAATATTCCTTCTGTGAGCTGACATTCAGCCAGAGACTTAGAGATCTAATCGATAGAGAAGCATGCTCGCAGAAAAAACAAAAATATAATCGTCTTATAAAACAGGGAAAACTAAAATACCTGCTTACTTTTAATGATATACACTTTGGCGAGCAGGATGGAATAAGCAAGGACGATTTAAATTATCTTATCAGCAATCACTTGGGCACTAGTAAATCCTGTGAATATTTATATACACGGGAAAACAGGTGTAGGCAAGACCCAGATGTGTTGCGCTTTACTTAATAACCTGGCCCTCGAGGGATATACCATTAGGTTCTGCCGCATGTGTGACTTTCAAAGCGATGTAGACCGTCTTAGTGATAATCCAGCAAAATTAGAGTCATATATAAAACGTATGTCTAAATTTGATGTTCTGGCAATTGACGATCTAGGCTTGACTGCTGAGGTATTGCCTTCGCATGTTACCTCTGCATTATTTAACATAATAGATGCCAGAGTCCCGCATAAACCTCTTGTTATTACGACACAAATGAAGCCGGATGGTTTACTTAGAGTTTTTGGCAGTGGCGCTCAGGCAGAAGCAATACTAGATCGAATTCTAAGGCCATGCAAAATCATAACACTTGAGGGGGATTCAAAAAGACCGACAATAAAGTAACTGCTTAATTGATGCGCGTGTTATAGGCAGAAAATCAGTATGTCTATAACACGCCCCAACAAAATTCACCTTTTTTAGAATTACGTGGATTTTTTATTAATGGAAAAATGTTTAGAACTGTTTTTAGGTGTACCGAAGTTATAGCAAATTTTATTTTTAATTTTGCTGTACCGAAGTTATAGCGACAAGCTATACCGAAGTTATCCGAATTTTGCGAATGGCATTCTTTGGGAAGATGCTACTGTAAATGAGGTAAGCATTGATGATCTTGACGATGAAAGCTTCAAAATCTTCAGAAGAGAGGCTTTACGCAAAAAAAGAATGACAGAGGCAGAACTTAATGTTTCCAACAGGGAGCTTCTTGAGAAACTGCATCTTATGAGGGATGGAAAGTTAACCAGAGCAGCAGTACTTCTTTTCTATAAAGATCCGTCCATTGTCCAGGTAGGAAGTTTTATCAAAGTTGGCAAATTTGATGAATCTGGACTGGTAGTTTACCATCACGAGCTTGAAGAATCCTTTATCGTCAATGCTACAAAAGTGGTTGATCTTATCTATTTAATGTACTTAAAGGCAAAGATCAGTTATGAACACGATATGCGTGTGGAGGAATATCCATTTGCTCGTGAAGCAATACGTGAGGCTATTTATAACGCTATTGCTCACAACTGCTATATGTACGGTAGTCCAATTCAGATAAAAGTCTCGGAAGATTCTTTGACCATAGGTAATAGGTGCATTCTCCCTGAAGGTTGGACTGTGGATACCTTCATGCAAGCACATGATTCTGAGCCATACAATCCGAATATAGCAAATGTTTTTTATAGGGCAGGCTTTATTGAAAGCTGGGGACAGGGTATTCAAAAAATCTGTAAGGAATGCAGTGCCATAGGCGAAGCTCTTCCTGAATATGAGCTCATAGGAACTTCTTTAAGAGTAAAATTTAAGGCTTTGGAAAGTGCTCTTATTATAGATCCACAAAATCAAGGACTTCACAATACCACATCAAATGAACCTAATTATGCCCCAAATCGTGACCCAAATGACCCAAATCGTGACCAAAATTCTTCAGGTCATTCTCTTGATGAGCAGATTTTATCGCTAATTAAAAAGCAAGGAGACATTACCCGAGCAAGGTTATCTTTAGAATTAGGTGTTTCTGAAAGTACCATAAAAAGAGCGTTTAAAAAGCTTTTAACTAAAGGAATAATAACAAGAATCGGAAACAAACGTAGCGGTTACTGGAAAGTTAACTAATTCTTTTAGATATAAAAACGATAGTTCTTTTGCTATTAGCATTGATCGAGATGATAACAATCTCCAAAAGCAAAATTGATAAACGAAATAATTCAAGAGG
>DMTG01000056.1 GCA_003477345.1 Succinivibrionaceae bacterium
AACTCATGCCAATTGGCATGAGTTTTTAGGTGTGTCTTTGACTTTAAAGGCTTTTGGCCTTAATCATTACTGCTCGCTGAGCTTCTGCTCTAAGTAGTGAATGCTGGCGCCGCCCTTGATCTCAACAGGATCGTTCAATAAGTCCTTGTGCAGGGAAATATTGGACTTGATGCCTTCAAGCACCAGTTCATCCAGTGACTCAAGCATTCTCAGTCTTGCAAGTTCACGGGTATCGTCGTGCACAATCAGCTTGCCAACCAGGGAGTCATAATAAGGAGGAACCTTATAGCCCTGATAGACATGGCTGTCCCAGCGGACACCAGGTCCTCCAGGCACGTGCAGCATCTTGATCTCGCCAGGGGACGGCAGGAAATTCTTTGGATCTTCTGCGTTAATACGACACTCGATGGCGTGGCCCTTGAACTTGATGTCGGACTGCTTGATTGACAGCGGATTGCCGGCACAGATGGAAATCATCTCGCGTACGATATCAACACCAGTGATCATTTCAGTTATAGGATGCTCAACCTGAACACGGGTATTCATTTCAATGAAATAGAATTTGCCGTTTTCAAACAGGAACTCAAAGGTACCTGCACCGCGGTAGCCGATATCTATACAGGCTTTGGCGCAGCTCTCACCGAGCTTCTTGCGCTGTTCAGCGGTGATGAACGGAGCAGGGGCCTCTTCTAGAACCTTCTGGTTGCGGCGCTGCATGGAGCAGTCACGCTCGCCTAAATAGACAGCATGTCCCTGACCGTCTGAGAGGATCTGGAACTCGATGTGACGAGGATTTTCCAGGAACTTTTCCATATAGACAGCAGGATTGTTGAAGAACATATCAGCCTCGCGACGGGTCAGGGCAATAGACTCGTCTAATTCAGCCTCGGTTCTGACCACGCGCATGCCGCGGCCGCCACCGCCGCCTGCGGCTTTAATGATGATAGGGTAGCCAATCTGAGCTGCCAGCTGACGGTTTTCTTTTTCGTCATCGCCTAAAGCGCCGGCTGATCCTGGAACACATGGAACTCCAGCTTTCTGCATGGCTTTCTTCGCTGATACCTTATCGCCCATAAGTCTGATGGTATCAGCCTTAGGACCAATAAAGGTAAAGCCTGATCTTTCAACCATTTCTGCAAAGTCGGCATTCTCAGAGAGGAAGCCGTAGCCTGGGTGAATAGCACTGGCGCCGGTAGCTTCGGCTGCAGCGATAATGGTTGGAATGTTCAGATAGGAATCCTTGGCTGCAGCAGGGCCAATGCACATAGTCTCATCAGCAAGCTTTACGTGCATCAGATCTTTATCGGCTGTTGAATGCACTGCGACAGTCTTTATGCCTAACTGACGGCATGCTCTTAGAATACGCAGAGCAATTTCGCCGCGGTTGGCGATTAAAACCTTTTCAAGTTTCATGAAGATAGACTCCGATTATTCAAACTCGAACAGTGGCTGATCAAATTCAACGGTAGCGCCGTTCTCAGCAAGCACCTTCTTGATCACGCCTGAGCGGTCGGCCTGAATCTGATTCATCATCTTCATTGCTTCAATAATGCACAGAGTATCGCCTTCCTTTACAGTCTGACCTACGTCAACAAAAGGTGCAGCGGTAGGACTTGCTGAACGGTAGAAGGTTCCAACCATTGGAGATTTCATCAGCTTGGCAGCGTCAGCGGCAGGGTCTGCTTCCTGAGCAGGAGCAGCTGCCGGGGCAGCCGGTGCGGCGGCAGGTGCAGGGGCTGCAACTGCAACCTGTGGAGCTGCCGGAGCTGCAATAACTGTCTGGACAGGTGCTGCAACTACATTAGAGGTTCTCAGGATCTTGAGCTCCTCTTCGCCCTGCTTGAGGTTGATTTCAGAAATATCTGACTTTGAAACAATTTCAATAAGTTTTGAGATTTTATGAATGTCAATTTGCATGGAAAAGTCTTCCCTGTTAACAAAAATCCAGTGTGTTTATTTAGAATCAAGATAGCGAACCGCTCCCTCAAGAGCGAATTCATAACCGTCAAGTCCAAATCCGGCAATTACTCCTACCGCGATGTCGCTTAAATAGGAATGATGCCTGAATTCTTCTCTTTTATGAACGTTTGAAATGTGAATCTCATAGAAAGGGATGCTGATCCCAGATAAAGCATCCCGGATGGCTACGCTGGTATGGGTGTAGGCTCCGGCATTGAGCAGAATAAAATCCGCATCGTTTCTGGCCTGCTGAATTCTGTCTATCAGCGCACCCTCGTGGTTGGACTGAAAGTAATCAACTCTAACCTTGAGTTTTTCTGCCAGTCTGTCCAGACGCTCCTTCAAGCTTTCAAGTGAGTCTGAGCCGTAGATATCAGGTTCACGGATCCCAAGAAGATTAAGATTCGGTCCGTTCATTACTAAAATTCTGTACTGCATGCCTGTGGTTCATTCCCTGAAAACTTTTTTTGCTTTTGCGGCACATTTTATCATTTTCTAATATAGATAGACTTTTTTTTGTAAAAAACAAGCAAAAATTCTTAAAAATTTATATTAATGCAGGCAATTTTTAACGATTTTCACACTATTGATGTATTTATCAAAAGGCGCCGTAAAACCGCCCTTCAGGGCGGAATATAAGGCGCTAAACTAATCAG
>DMTG01000246.1 GCA_003477345.1 Succinivibrionaceae bacterium
GCAAACGAGTTTGCTTGCCTTGCTAACAATAAATTAGCCTTAGGTAACTCGTGTTGCTGTAGAGTAACTCAAAAAAATCAGAAGATCAACCTCCAGGCTGAAATTTTTTTAGCTATGTTTTTTAATAGCAGGTGAATGACGTTATAAGAGAGGAGATAAGGAAAAGTTGTTTTATTGGTTTTGAAAAAAAAGAAACCCCGCATCAGCGGGGCTCTTGATTCTGCAGCTAAAAATTAAGCCATAGCTTTGATTTTTGCAGAAAGTTCGCTCTTCTTGCGGGCAACCAGGTTCTTGTGAACCAGACCCTTGCATGCGGAACGATCTAAAACCGGCTCGCACTCAGCAAAAGCAGCTTTTGCAGCTTCCTTGTTGCCAGTTTCGCAGGCTTTGATAACTTTTTTGATTAAAGTGCGCATCTTGGAACGTGCAGCTACATTACGCTGACGTGCCTTCTCAGAAATAAGAACGCGCTTCTTTGCAGACTTGATATTAGGCACAGATAGCTCCTGATTTTTTTTACAAATATTGCCACATCTTCCAAACTAGGTGGCACTAAAACGCAGTATTCTACCAATTTTTATTTGCATAAGCAATAAAAAGGCAGATATAAAGATGGTGGCTATTTTAACTGTTTTATTTCAAAAATGCGAAATTTTTTACAATTTTAAGCTAAGCACTTGTCTCTAATCAGAAATAAAAATAAAAAAAATATTGATAAGGCAAGAGAAGGAACTTATTTTTCGACATAACTGACTTATTTTGCTTTACAAGTTCGAGCTGGCTCACAAATCAGTTATAATCACATATTTGTAAAAAGAAAAGAGGAAAGATTGTCAGATGCATTTTTACCATAGCCTTGCAGATGTAACCCGTTCTGAACGGGGAATAGCATTAGCTATTGGGAATTTTGACGGTTTTCATCGCGGGCATCAGGCAGTGGTGGCCAGCATGAAAGCCAAGGCCAGCGCCAGAAATCTCGAGACTGCCGTAATGGTGTTCGAACCGCATCCGGTCGAGTTTTTTGACAACGGCCGTCATGCCTCTCCCAGGCTTTATTCATTAAGAGACAAGCTGCTGGCCTTTTCGGCTGCCGGAATAGACAAGGTCTTCTGCATGCACTTCAACCATCAGTTTGCAGCTCTTAGTGCAGAGGAATTTGTAGAACTGCTGGCAAAGCGGATAGGAGTTGTAGACATAACGGTTGGTACTCCGTTTTCCTTTGGCAGCGGCGGTAAAGCCGGCATAGGAGATCTGCAGAGGTTAGGCGCTCTCTACGGTATAAAGGCAGAATCCATAGATAAGGTCTGCTCTGATGACGAGAGAATATCGAGCACCAGTATCCGTGCCTTCCTGTCAGAGGGTGACTTTGACAGCGCCATCGCAGCGCTTGGACATAATTACGATATAAGCGGCAGAGTGGTCTTTGGAAATCATCTTGGCAGAAAGATAGGTTTTCCTACGGCCAACGTGAATCTGCAGCGTATGGTAAGTCCTCTTTTAGGAGTTTATGCCGTAAAGGTGAGAACTTCCTACGGAGTTTTCAACGGCGTGGCCAACGTCGGCTACCGCCCGACGGTGGTTAAAGATCAGGTAAAGTCTCTTATGGAGGTACACCTGATTGATTTTAATCATGATCTGTACGGTCAGATGATTACGGTTTATTTCTTCAGGAAACTGCGTGATGAACGCAAGTTCGCGTCTCTTGAAGAACTTAAGGAGCACATAACCTGCGACAAAAACCATGCTCAGGCTGTGCTTGAAGATATAGATTTAAAATAGGCAATAAATAAATTAGCAAGTAGGAATCAAATGGCTGATTATAAGAACACTTTGAACCTGCCGAATACCGCATTTCCTATGCGTGGAAATTTGGCGCAGCGTGAACCAAAAATGCTTGAAAACTGGGAGCAGCGTGAGCTTTACAAGAAGATTCGTAAGTCGCGCGAAGGCTGCAATCAGTTTATTCTTCACGACGGACCTCCGTATGCCAACGGCAATATTCATATCGGCCATGCCATTAACAAGGTATTAAAGGACATTATTGTAAAGTCCAAGACTCTGTCTGGTTTTGACTGCCCGTATATCCCGGGCTGGGACTGCCACGGACTGCCTATTGAAGTTAAAGTAGAGAGTCTGGTAGGCAAACCAGGTCAGAAGATTGATGCCGCAGCCTTCCGCGAGGAGTGCCGCAAGTACGCTAAGAGTCAGGTTGAAGGCCAGAAAAAGGATTTCAGACGTCTGGGCGTGCTGGGCGACTGGGAGAATCCTTACCTCACCATGAACTTCAAGACAGAAGCTGACACTCTGCGCTGCCTTGGCAAGGTAATTGCCAATGGTCACTTTGTGCGCGGCTTAAAGCCAGTCTACTGGTGCATGGACTGTCAGTCAGCTCTGGCAGAGGCTGAAGTTGAATACTACGATGTCACCTCAGATTCCATATACGTACGCTTTGCTGCTGCCGATGAAAAAGAAATTCTGTCGATTTTCGGCTGCGAGAGCAAGGGCATGGGCCCTGTCTCCTGCGTGATCTGGACCACTACTCCATGGACCCTGCCTGCTAACCGAGCCATCTGCTTAAATGAGCAGTTTAAGTATGCTCTGGTACAGGCTAACTTCGGCAAAGGCATCGAGCGCCTGATCATGGCCTCTGATCTCGTGGAGAGTGTAACCCATGAATTCGGTATTGAGCACTATGAGATTCTAGCTGAAGTAAACGGCAAGGATCTTGAGCTCAAGCGCTTTAAGCATCCTTTCTTAAATCATGACGTGCCGGTAATTCTGGGCGCACACGTTACTCTCGATGCCGGTACCGGCTGCGTACACACTGCAGGCGGCCACGGTCTTGACGAC
>DMTG01000220.1 GCA_003477345.1 Succinivibrionaceae bacterium
CAGGATAGTACTTTAGCTAAAGCAAGTAATCTCACTCTTTTGTTACCCAATACAGGAGAAGCCGGCTCTCTGGGGTTAGCTCCAACAAATTCAAGTACAGCAACTCTGGTATTGGGCGATATGCTGACAGTCTGTCTTATGGAACGCAGAAGCTTTTCTTCCGATGACTTTAAACTTCGTCATCCCGGCGGAAAAATAGGGCTAAATCTGTTGAAAGTTAAAGATGTAATGAATACCGCAGATCTGCCAGTGCTCAATGAGCATTCTAATAGCGAAAAAATAGTAAGTTTTATAAAAAATAGTAAGTATCATCAGGTAGGAATTATAAATTCAGAAAATGGATTTATAGGTGTGATTAATGAAAATTCACTGAGCGATTTTCTTACTAGTAATAAAAATATTAAAAACTACATGAATAGAAGCCCTTTTGTAGTTGGCCTGGAAGATTATGTTAACGATGTAATAAAACAGATGAAAATCAATAATGAAATATTTGTCTTTGTAATTGAAAAAAATATGATAGCAGGATTCAAAAATTTATTTGATCTTATTTAAATAGCTCATGAATAATGCTATGAGCATAACTCTATTTGATAAGATTATCTATTATCCAGACTAATTTACTAGCATAAACAAAATTGCTTTCTATTTTTTTGATCTTTAACTAGTCGTATAGTTTTACAAATTTTTTCTGTTTGTCTACATATTTGCTGTTGTCTACAAGCGTTGGTATATTTGGCAAAGAAGGAGCTTTGCTGTCTTCATAATCTCTCCCGACTTTTCCATTCAGAAATTTCTGCTGTCGTCCATATATGAAGTCAGGCTGCAGAGAATATAAAATATCAGCATCATCGAGATAATGAAAATAGAGATCTATAATCTTATTTGCTAATTTCAAGCAGATATTTTCATCGCTGTTATGGTATAGAGCATACAGCAGACACAGAAATACTGTCTGGATTGATCCTTCAATATTACAGCATATAAATTTTTCGTTTTCTATGAATCCTAATTTGTATAGGTACTCAGAAGATGTCTGCATCCTGTCAATAAATTCGATACGGCTTTCTGGCCTGTTAGAAAAAATTTCTTTTAGATGTTTTAGGCATTCAGAAAATTTTTCTATGTTTATCTGTTCTATTATCTGCTCTCTAGTGAAGTCAAGAGCCGTTGTATATTCATTATTTATAAAATCGTGCAAAGCTTTTTTATCTAGTACTGGAAGCTCTTCAAATTTTAAATCATAACTATGTACAGGAGTTGTACCTTTTATTAAAGCACCATCTGAACAGTTGCAGAAATGACTGGTATTTTTGAAAAGCTCAAACATTTGCTCCATATTGCGAATGCTTAGTTTATAAAAATTACCGCTGATACATTCACCTCCAAAATTGCCAGGAACAAGATCTTCTATTATGTAGCTTCCGCCTTTTTCAAAGTGCTTATTCTGATTATATAGTTCACTAAACTGTGAATGCATATTCTCTGTACCTACCTTCTTACCATTGTCAAAGCCAAATAAGTAGGCATTTTTCATTTTCATGGCAATTACAGCAGAGGTGCCTAAATTACCTACTAGAGGGTTCATCATTAGTATGAAACGTATTTTTTCGGCAGTACCTTTTAGCTTTAAGCGAGCCAGCCAGAAGAAAGGTTCATCGGCTTTAAACAGAAGGGCACTGTTTTTAAAACAGTCAACGGTGTCTGGATGTACGACATCACTGGCAAGTAAAATTATTTTATCTAGAAAATCTCTGTCAGGGATCATCTTGATGCTTTGCGCTATTTGTATAGTACGTTCTGTACAGCCATAAAAGTCTGGCTGAATGCCTGCGTGATAAAGAGTATCTAGCGCTGTACCACAGGCAATTATTATGGCTTTGTCCTGATTTTTTCTAAGAAAGTGAATGTCCTGATCCAAAGAAGGTCCATTTCCTATTACAAACACGGGAGCATTAATCCACCGTTCTGGAAGTTCGATATCACTCCTTATGAAGTGACTCTTTTTTAAAATTGCCTGAATGCCGTGCGAATTTCCAAAAAGATGGTCATCAAAAAAGCCAAATGCAGAATAATTCAAATAATTGTCAGCTACTAAAACTTTTGCCAGAGCATTGATTTTTTCTGATGAGTAGTGAACAAAATTCCACCAGAAACTTGACAGGAATCTTCCTCTCTTTGAATAAAAGCCGTTTAAATCAGCGTACAGTTTATCTGCAGTTACCCCGATTTCTAAATAAATTCCGTGATGGCTTTCTACCAAATATTCGAGTAAATTCGCCCAGTCGAAGGTATGCAGTGATGCGAAAAACAGATCTTCATCTGGTTCAATGATTACGCAGTTGGCAATTTCTACACTTTCGTAGAGATTGCCAAGATGGTAGCCTAAACCAACACCAAGTACTACACAGTTAGCGAGAACTCCCATTTTTTCTGCAGTAAGACCTTCTTCTTTTCCTGCCTGTTCTAGCAGGGCAGTCATCTCGTTAATATATCTAATATGGATCTGTCCTACAGCATCATATTCTTGTTTATATCTTATTTGCTTTACAGGGATTGTCTTAAGTGCTTCTTTTACCTGATTCCTGCACAGCACGGAAGGATCTTCTGCCTTATAGAAAATTTCCTGCGTATCGACGAACATTAAATTTGGAACTCCGTTTTCAAGACAGAAAAATTCTAAGGAACGGGTAGGTTTATATTTTTCAAAGGTATTTGCAATATCTGGCAGGTATTTTTTAAAAGCTTGAATATTATGATTAAACCTGTCTATAAGGAAATCTGCCATATTATTTTGCAGCTGCGCGAGATCCTGTATTCTCTTAAGAGTTGCTTCGTCTATTTTTGAGGATGAAACAGATACCTTTAGTAACGAATCTAAGTCTTTTTTATCATTTAATTTCATCTTCTGCTGCATAAAAACAACTCCTGACTTTATAGGATTTTAGAATAAATTATCTATTGTAATTTTTACACATTTATGAATGTGTTAATGCAATCGCTAGCACAGTTTAAATAAGATATGGCTGTTTTTTTGCGTGATGATTATTGGTTTTAAAGTTCTAGCAGCTTATTAAGTTACAACTTACTTATTATTTTTATATTTTTTCATGTAATTGAAATATAACTTTGTGATTAAAGTTGTGCTTATATCGTATTTACAGATAATTCATTACTATCAACAGGTAGATAAGAACGTATAATACTTTGAGAATTATTGTGAGTACCATATGTAATGTACGGCTATCAGATAGACAAAAGGAATAAGAAAAATGATACGTGTTGCTGATTATGTGATTAAAAGACTGGCAGACGAAGGAATTAAAAATATTTTTTATGTGCCTGGAGGTCAGTGCGTTTATCTTATGGATGCGCTTAGAAGATCTGATTGCGTACAGGGCATAGGAATGCACCATGAACAGGCTGTCGCCATGGCGGCCTTATCTTACGCCGGCCTCAATGAAAAGCTCGGCGCAGGTATTGTAACAACGGGCTGCGCTGGTACCAATACCATGACTGGTATTTTACATGCCTATCAGGACAGTATTCCTTTAATTATCATATCAGGTCAGCAGAATTATCAGGACACAGTAAAGGGATCAGGCCTGCCATTAAGGCAGGTTGGTATTCAGGAAGCAGACATAGAAAGCATAATGAAGCCTGTTACCAAGTATGCTGTCACGGTTGACAACGCTGAAGATATTGCCTGGCATCTTGATAAGGCAATCTACCTTGCAACAACCGGCAGAAAGGGACCTGTATGGGTTGATCTCCCGTTGAACGTACAGAATACCATCGTAAATGAAGAAAATTTAACTAGATATGCTCCACCTAAGAGTTCATTGCAGATTTCTGAGTCCTCTTTAGACTATGTTGCAGAATGCCTCAAATCAGCGAAGCGACCTGTACTTCTTATTGGTAACGGAGTAAGAAGTGCTGGCGCTAAACAGGAGCTGAAGGCATTTGCGCATAAAGTAAAGCTTCCTGTTGTTATGAGCCGTCTGGCTGCCGATATTCTTACATATGATGATGAATTAAATTTTGGACTCCTGGGAGGTTTTGCCGGAGCTAACAGATATGCTAATTTCATAGTACAGAATTCCGATCTGGTGGTAGCTATAGGTTCAAGACTGTCGATGGAGGTTACCGGAGGCAACCGAAGTGAGTTTGCCCGCGAAGCTAAAATCATAGTAGTTGATATAGATAAAACCGAGCATAAAAAAGACGGTGTAAAAATCGACAGATTTATTCACGCTGATGCTAAAGATTTTATAAATGCGCTTAATGATATAGAGCTGCCTGAAACAAATCCGGAATGGCTTGCAAAGTGCAGACACTGGCATGAAATCTTTGATTACCCGATGACTGAAGATGATGACAAGCCTATGGACATGAAAATATTTATGACAAGGCTGCCTTCATATACTAAAAAAGGAACAGTCTATGTTTCAGATGCAGGGCTGAATGGCGCTGCAGCTCCTGCAGCAACTCACCTAAAGGAAGGGGACAGATTTATTATGGCGCTGTCCCAGGGAGAAATGGGCTATGCCCTGCCAGGTGCCTGCGGCCTTGCTCCTCTTGCTGAGAATTCGGTTGTTGCCTATGTAGGCGATGGATCGCTTATGATGAATCTGCAGGAACTGCAGACCGTGGTGCGCAACCAGTTCAACATTAAGCTCGTCATCATAAATAATAATGGTTACAGCGGTGTCCGTCACGGGCAGAAAGCGCACTTCAGAGGAAAAAGCTATGGCACTGATCCGTCTAACGGACTTGATTTCCCTTCCTATGAAAAAATTGCAGAGGCCTTTGGCATTAAATATCTGAGCATAAGAAAATATGCAGAAATTGACTCGGTTTTGACTGATCTGTTTTCAGACGACAAGCCGTGTATGCTGGAGGTTTACTGCGACCCAGATCAGTTTGATCTGCATAACGGTCTCGTTATGTACGGAAAGCGTAAATTCGCATTCAGACCTATAGAAGATCAGTCTCCATATATAGACAGAGAGCTGTTCTTTAAGGAAATGATTGTAAAACCTACAGAGGCCAGCGGAGGAACTCCAGTTTAACAATCTATAGTAAAAAATAAGAAAATATCTTAAAAGAATAAATATAAGTAGAACTTAAGATAAAAACAGACAGGGGGATTATCAAATGCAGATTCCTGCAGATTTGAAAGGGAAGACTGCGCTTATAACCGGTACTAACAGAGGTATCGGTAAAGCGCTTTTAGAAGCGTTCTGCCTTGCCGGCTGCAGTGTTATTTCCCTGTCTAGACAAAAAGAAGAAGCTCATCTTGAACTCTTAAAGGAACTATCAGTAAAACATCAGGTTGAAATCTTTCCTTATTATGCCGACTTAAGTGATGAGGCTGCCTTGAAACAGACCTTAAGAGATATCTGTTCTGCGCATAAAAAAATCGATATCCTGATAAACAATGCCGGCACTGCCTTTGGAGCCTCGGCTCTGATGACGCCGATATCAACGCTTAAAGATCTGTTTTCAGTTAACTTTTACGCACCTGTTCAGATAATGCAGACTATTTCTCGCCTGATGCTAAGGGCAGGCAGTGGCTCCATAATCAATATTGCATCTGTCGGCGGCATAGAATGCAGACCTGGGTACCTTGCCTACGGTTCAAGTAAGTGCGCCTTAATCTATGCCAGCAGATGTCTTGCCTTAGAACTAGGTCAGAATGGAGTAAGGGTAAATGCTATTGCACCAGGGCTTATAGATACCTCTATGGGCCATTATAAAAATTCAGATGAGCTTGCATTGACTGTCAGTCGTACCGCTTTAAGAAAGATGGGATCTGTAAATGATGTGGTTTCTGCTGCTCTGTACCTTGCCTCTGATTCTGCAGCCTTTGTTACTGGAGAGGTTTTAAGAGTGGATGGCGGCAGATATTAACAAAACAAAAATTTGCAGAGAGCAATTATTTTATAAGCAGTATCTTTAATGAAATGAGATTGCAGATAGTCTTATAGAAATTTATTTTTTGGTTTTGAAGAATGTCAAAATATCTGCATTAATAATTTCTTATTCATACCGTTATATAAAATAGGCGTTTTTTATTTTATAAGAATCAGCACTGCAAATTTTAATATACAGTCATATTTAAGCTTATAAATGCAGAAGCTTACGCTATCTCATGGATACTATGCTTTTTAAAGCCATATGCTGGAGAGCAATTTAATGAAAACTATAGACTGCTCTTTAAAAAGAGCTCTTGAACTAAAAGAAATGTCAAAAAGGATGCGCCTTGCAGGTCTAGATATGACCATGGCGACTGGTCAGCGCGGTGCACATATTGGCGGAAGCTTTTCCTGCATAGAAATACTCGCGGTCATGTATGGTGAAGTGATGAATCTATACCCGCATGATCCTGAAAATCCCAAGCGTGACCGCTTTTATCCAAGCAAAAACCACTGTACTTTAGCTCATTTTCCAGCGCTTGCTGAGGCAGGTTTTATCAGTAAGGATGAACTTGTAGAGTTTCAGAAAGACGGCGGGCGCCTTACTGGCTATCCACGCGATTTGAACGTAGGTCTTGAATACTCTGGCGGCAGTTTAGGTCAGGCACTGGGCTTTGGTATCGGAACGGCTCTTGCCTTAAAGCGCAAAAAACTTGACAGTAGAATTTTTGTGCTGATGGGGGATGGTGAGCTTAACGAAGGCTCTGTCTGGGAAGGCTTTATGGCAGCTGCTCATTATAAGCTTGATAATCTAGT
>DMTG01000177.1 GCA_003477345.1 Succinivibrionaceae bacterium
GCCATGATGCAGTAGTTGGCGGTGGTGGGCACGCCCATACCCAGCACAATGCAGCACAGCATGGTAAGAACCAGTGCCGGGAACACGTAGCCTGCCGAGAGATGTACCACGATGGCAATGAGCTCTGAGGCAAGACCTGTGGTGGTAATGCAGCCTGCTACCAGTCCTGCCATAGCACAGGCTACGGCCACAGTAATGGTGCTTCTGCCGCCAGCTTCCAGAGCGTCGATAATCTTGGCAATGCTGATTCTCTCGTCCTTGTTTAAAAGACCGGCTAGAATGGCAACTGCAATTGATACGGCAGCTGAGAACTGCATGGTAAATACATTGGCAGAAACCAGACCTACCAGCACAACAAGAGGCGCCAGCAGATACATTCTAGGCAGCAGTACTCTGAACTTTGGCAGTGAATCACGGGATACGCCCTTTAACCCCAGTTTCTTGGCCTCAAGGTGCACTGCGATGTAGATGCCGGCAAAATAAAGTACGGCAGGCAGAATCGCAAGCAGAGCAACTTCTACATATGGAATGCCCATGTATTCAGCCATAAGGAAGGCGGCTGCACCCATGATTGGAGGCATGATCTGACCGCCGGTTGATGAGGCGGCTTCTACAGCGCCAGCAAACTGCGGCTTGTACCCTGCCTTCTTCATCATCGGGATGGTAATGGAACCTGTGGTTACGGTATTGCCCACCGATGAGCCTGACACCATGCCGCACAGAGCAGAAGAGATCACGGCCACCTTGGCAGGACCGCCTGCTGAGGCACCTGCAACCATGTTTGCAAGATCAATAAAGAAAGCCGAAATACCGGTACGCTCTAAAAATGCGCCGAAGATAATGAATACCACGATATACTTGGCACAGACATCTATAGGCGTACTTCTTAGGCCGTCACCTGTTGAATAGAACAGATCATAGATTACCTTGCCGAATCTTACCGTGCAGAAAGCGTAGATAAGAAGCGCGCCTACCACGCACAGAATCGGTATGCCAACACAGCGGCGGCAGAGCTCTGCAATCGAGCCTAATGTCATTAGCGCCATAGTGATCATGAAGATATAGTCAGGGTTTCTAGGGCTTGTGACTTTCAGTGCCAGACGAATGATGGATTCAGCATTCCACGCATAGTATAGAAGCGGGAAAACGCCTGCTATGATCAGCAGAATGTCATACCATGGAATGGCATTGATATATGATCGGGTTGAAAAGGAGAAAGTTATTCTAAAACGCGGCAGTACGCCCTCATCCATGTTCGACAGGTCAAAATGCCTTCTGGTGATTGGATAGTGCAGATAGCCTATCACTATCACAATGGCAATAAAGATATTCAGCCTGACTTCCGGCATTGCAGTACTGAACAGAGTCACGTAAATGCAGTACAGGGAGAAAGCGGCACAGATGAACGTTATAACCTGTTTAGGAAAACCAGACCAGATCCTCTGATTACTTGAACGATCATATTTTTTTACAACAGAAGATACTGCTGCATTTACATCATTAGTGTCTGAAACATGTTTCACCGAAGCGGTGGAAGTTTCAGAGGTACTCATTGATTTCATGCTATTTTCCTGTATTAACTTATAGAACTATCTGAAAAAGGCGCAGGGAGCAGATGCAGCCGCTCCCTTTTATTTAATATGTTTTTTTTAACTTATTATTTGCCTTTTACGTCAATTCCTTTTTCTTTAAAGAACTTGACTGCACCCTTGTGGTAAGGTACTGCGTCATAGGAGGCTGCAAACTTTAAGTTAAGCTCATTTCCCTTGGCGTGAGCCTTCTTGATTTCATCTAAGTGGTTGTAAACACCGCACAGGAAGTTGTAAACATCAGCTTCACTTACTTCATCCTTAGCAATTACCACTGCGCCTACTGCTACGGTATCTACGGCAGTATCTGTACCGTAAACCTCTTTGCCGATGGTATAGGCACTGTAGTAAGGAGAGGCTTTAATCAGTTTGTCAGCATGCTCTTTGTCAAGACCAACAAGACGAACCTGCTTGGTGGTGGACAGAGAGGTTACAGCGGTGGTTGGTGCGCCTGCTACGATGAAGGCAGCGTCAATCTTGCCGTCTTTTAAGGCGTCTACACTGTCGCCGAAGGACTGATAGGTTGCCTTGATGTCTTTTTCAACATCAAGATCGTAAGCCTTGAGAACGTCTACTGCGTTGAAGTAAACACCTGAACCTGCAGCACCTACAGAAACTGACTTGCCCTTGAGATCTGCTACGGTTTTAATAGCAGGATCAAGGGTTACAATCTGAACCTGTTCCATATAAAGATTGGCAACAGCAGAGAAATCATCAACCTTCTCGCTGAATAATCTGGTGCCGTTGTAGGCATAGGCGCCAACGTCAGTCTGCACGAAGCCTAACTGTGCGTCTCCGTCCTGCATGGCTTCGATGTTAGCCTGTGAGCCGCCAGAAGTGATAGCGGTTACTGAAGTTGAGGTGGTCTCCCCTACCTTGCCAGCAAGTACACCGCCAAAGCCGTAATAGGTACCCTGAGCACCGCCGGTTGTAAAGATAAGTTTTGAACCGTCAGGCATGCCTTCAGCACCTGCTGTAACACAGGCGGATGCAACCGCCAGAGAAGCCAGTAATTTCGCAAGGGATCTCATAATATTCTCCTTCTATCGCACAAAAGATTTTGGTTTAAGTTATTTGTCTTCTTCTGCTTTAGATTTTTTATCTCACAATAAATAATATTCAGTCAAGGAACTAATAATGTGCCTATTTAGTGTGCAGGCAAATGCACCAAAAAGGAGAAAAATATTGATCTTAATCATAAGGTTGAACCTAAAAAGATCGTTTCGGATTTGACTGCTCACCATGGCTGAAGCTAGGGGCTTTTCGGGCACAATTTGGTAACGCATATGTCAAAAAAATATTTTTTTATTTTAAATTAGATAGTTAATTGAATTAAAGCAGTCACCCCGCAGATCACCTTTGTAAGATTTCAGGTACGAGAGGATAAATTCTGAGTTTTAAGAGCAGACTTTTGCTGTACTAAAATTTCACCTACAATAAAACTCCGATGAAGCACCAATGCATTACATAACCAAACAGCTGGCCAATTACAAGATAAATCATGGATTTTGAACTGACTCAGGTTGAGAAGGCTGATCTTGCCGACTACAAAAAAGATATGCAGTAGGCTTTTAAGGCTGGTGCAGAAAAAGAATACGGCAGGATAGACCCTGAAATTCTGCCAGAGGCCGATATTGACCGCTCGCTCAGTGCCGAAGGCTCGGTCGCCTTGAAGGCAGTAGCCAACGGCAAAATTATCGGCGGCGCCATTATAGTGATAAACGGTACCAGAGGCCATCTTGATTTACTGTATGTAAAAAACGGTGTGCAGAACAGAGGATTAGGACAGCAGATCTGGTTTGAGATTGAAAAAAGATATAAGGAAGTAAAACTCTGGGAGACCTGTACTCCCTACTTTGAAAAAAGGAACCTCCACTTTTATATAAACTGTCTTAAATTTTCTGCAGTTGAATTTTTCAATCCGCGCCATCCTGATCCGGAGTCCCCTGCAGATTCCTCACAGATGGAAGAGGATGACTATTTTTTCAGATTTGAGAAAAGGCTATAAATAAGCAGATCGCAAAATTCTCAAACAGCAGCTTAGAAAATTCTGAATTCGCGCAGGTCTAGTCAATTATTCCTGCCGCTGCTGCCAGCACAGCAATAGGCACCTGACCATCTGTTTCAAAATCGTCACTGTAGCTGCCGGATTTCTTGTGAATTGTAACTGCCATGTAATATACTCCTGCTTTTTATCTTAAAATGCATTTTTGCTTTTTAAAAATCATAAGGCTCTGCTGCACAACAAATGCCTGACGCCAGCTGCCAGTGTCAAGTCTATGATCACATAACAGCCGCAATGCCCAAAGCAGTCCTTCTGGCTGAATCTTTAAAGTGATTGCCTTCATTGAGCTCATACTTAACCTCAATACCCTGCTCTCTGTAATAATTCACCAGATCTTCAGTACACTGCTGCACTGTCTTTAAAATAGGATGCCTGGTGCGAGCCTCTTTATCTCCTACCGACAAATAAAGCATGTCCGGTCTTCTTTTAAACGCATGCTTCCTGCAGTACTCGGTAAACTTTGGATACCACATGGAGCCTGACATGCTCGCAGCTCTGTCAAAGCACTCTGTCCTGTATAGAGCATAGATGGAAAAGAGTCCTGCAAGGGAATAGCCTGCTATTGCGCAGAATTCAGGATCGCCTGTCAGGTAGGTTCTAACCTGAGGCAGAATGACAGTTTCAAGTTCTTTTATGTACCTGTCAGCACCGCCTGTAAAGGGAGGCTCAGATCTGGCAAGAGCCGGAGCTGTCCAGGGAGACATGTCGCTCTCCCATTCAAGGTTCGAGATGCACACAAGATTAAGCTTAAGGCTGCCGATATTTTCAAGCTCAGCTGCGACCTCGCCGCCTTCTTCTGAGAAGGTATTGAGCACTACCAGTGGAAGACCGCTACCCTGCCCCTGGTAAATCTCAATTTTTTTA
>DMTG01000120.1 GCA_003477345.1 Succinivibrionaceae bacterium
GTCCATGACCGGTCACCTCTTAGGTGCAGCAGGAGCAATTGAAGCCGTAATTACTGTAATGGCTCTGCGTGATCAGATCTGCCCTCCAACCATCAATCTGGAGCATCCAGAAGAAGAGGTTGGTGATTTCAATCTGGTGCCGAATGTTGCTCAGAAGCACAGCTTTGAATACGCCATCAGCAATAACTTCGGCTTTGGCGGAACCAATGGCTCTTTAATCTTCAGAAAGCTTTAATCTAAATAAAGCTTGAGAGAGGACCGCGCAGCTGCGCGGTTTTCTTTTTTCAGCTCAGAAATTTTTGGTGTATGAGGAATTGAGTGCGCCTTGAAACCTGCCAGAGAAATTTCTATGTAAGTGCTGTCAGCAAACAGCTATTCTTGCGTGCAGACTAGTTAAAGGTAAGCACCGGCTTAATACGTCCGATAATATCCTGATAGTGGCTGATGCCGAAATATCTGCCGTCAAAGGAATTGTCCTTTAAATTTAATAGCAGGAATTCATCTCTAGACAAAATTTTATTGATTTCTGCTGCCTTGAGGGATCGGCCCAGTTCGTCAGCTTTGGCAGGGGCACTGTTTTCTAAAAGTATATTGTTGACAGTGACTCCATGCTCATCAATGCTTACAGTATCACCAAATGTTGCAGCTATATGCTTGCCTACCGGCACTGTTCCGTTTTTACATTTGCCTTTAGCGACGTAGCCTCGCTCCAGCGCGAGCTCAGCCAGGGAATCAGGCATACAGGCCAGCACCAGATCTCCTTTCTGCAGTGATCGCAGGGTTTTGTCTTTCTGATAGAGACCGTAGGGCAGAGAGCTTGTGGTGTTTATCCAGTAGTCGCCGGTTACAATTATGATCATGCAGATTGCTGCTGCTATCAGAAAAGTAAGTACAATTTGCGCTATTGCCCTGATCATAGTTTATTTTGCCTGTTAGATTTCTTATTTCTGTTTATTGTAGTCACACAAGGAGTGGATCATTTCTATTGATTTGCTATTTCGTGGACAATTACAAAGTATTTTTAAGATTTGAGCGTCTTATCAATTATTAATGCCATCAATTATGGGATAGTAAGGTTTAAAGACATTAATTCTATTGCAATTCTGTTTGTGTGTTTTCCTGGCAATTTCTATGGCAAATGAAGACTATTCAAATCTCGTAAAAGAGATCTTTTCGGATGTTCAGCAGTTGAACCTCGGCAGTTCACTTCCCTGCGGCATCCTTGTTTTTGATGCTGAAGATTATCAGATACTGTTTGCTTCAAAACTGTATACTGACATGCTGGGTTATGCCTCTATGCAGGATATGCTCGAATGCTCTGCCGGCAGTGCACTTAATCTTGTTGTCCAGGAAGAAAGGGATAAATTAGAAAAGCGAATCTCTCAGCAGCTTAATACAGAGAACGCAGAGCCTTTCTATGAACTGGTGCGTCTTGTAGAAAAGAACGGTCAGAGCCGTAATGTCAGAAATTATCGCAATCTTATTACCTTAAAAAACGGTCGCAGAGTTTTTGTAGAGTATATTTTTGAAATCCGGGACAATGAAGCTCAGATCAACATGGATCAGCTGACCGGACTTCTGGATATGACCGGCTTTTTCAATGTAGCCTCTCATTATCTGTTGTCTCATCCAGAAGGCCGCTTTTCGGTAGTGTACTTTGATGTAGACAAATTCAAGGTATTCAATGACAAGTATGGTTTCAATCAGGGAAACAACAGCTTGGTAATGATTGCCACTACCATGACTGAAGTTTTTCCGAGAGTTCCGAAATCACGATTTGCGGCGGATAATTTTGTGGTGCTCGCCGAAAGTCAGCATATTCTCGAGAAAATCGACAGTATGCACCGGCTTGTAAAAGAGCGTTCCGGCAGCAGACCTATAGAACTCAAGTGCGGTATCTATAAGATAACCAAAGACTCTCCGGTGCTCTTAAATGAGGCCTGTGACAATGCCAAACTAGCTATCGAGGGCATTAAAGATAATTACGAGAATTACTTTGCTGTCTATACAGATAAGCTTAAGACTCTTATAGAACTTAGAAAATATATTTCTGACAATATCAGAACCGCCTGTAAAAACGGCTGGATAAAGGTATATTATCAGCCGATTATAAGAATCTCTTCCAAAACCTTGGCAGGCTATGAAGCTTTGGCCCGCTGGGTTGATCCCGTGTATGGATTCCTGGCTCCTTCAGATTTTGTCAGCAACCTCGAAAAGGCGCATCTTATTCATGTGCTTGATGTCTACATGTTGCGCGAAATCTGCAGGCATGCAAGAGAGATGCTCGATAATGGACGCATCCTGAGTCCTATATCGCTGAATCTGTCCAGACTTGATTTTGCCTACTGTGACATCATTAGTGAAATTGAAAATGCGATTGCCGAGTATGATCTGCCGCGCTGGTTTTTACATATTGAAATTACTGAAAGCGCAATCAGCAATGATCAGGAGACTATGGTATCCAACATCGTAAGACTGCATAGCCTGGGCTATTCTGTATGGATGGATGATTTCGGCAGCGGTTATTCTTCTCTCAACGTGTTAAAGGACTACGTATTTGATGTCATA
>DMTG01000111.1 GCA_003477345.1 Succinivibrionaceae bacterium
TTTTGTATTCACTGCCCTGAGATTTATGGATAGTCATGGCATAGCCGCTTTCATAATCCACCAGGAAGGCTGGACTTATATTGAATATGCCGCTGCTGCCTGTAAACCATATTCTGAGAGGACCGGCTGTTCCGTCAGCCTTGCGCTCGGCAGCTACAAAGCCCACATCACCGTTTGAGATCTTAAGAGCATAGTTATTCCTGGTTACCAGCACTACCTTACCGATAAACCAGTCATCGTCAATACTGCCTGTCTGTATGTTGAGAGCCTCAAGACGGTTTCTGGCAATTTTTTCAAGATGGGAATTGATATTGGCAACTCCGAATACTCCGTCGCGATTGGCACAGAGAATGCGGTATTCATCCAGCTTTTTAAAGATGTTTTCTGCATCCGTTGCGCTGATACCTGCAAACTTATCTCCTTTCATATGCGCACTTACTAGTGCATCCCAGAAGGATTCATAATCTTTGGATATCGACTTACAAGAGTTTATTGAACAGAGTTCATCAATTATCTTAAGCTGTTCTCTATAGGTAAGAGCACCGTCTACCGGCAGAAGTTCAAGCTCATTCTCATACACAGAAAACGGTTTTAAAAGTTCCTCTGCGCTGGTATCTTTATTGGCCTCATTTACTGCACTGGCTATAGCGCCTATTCCTTTGTATTTAGCAAATCTGTGGCTGTAGTCAAGCTGTACCACATAATCTGTAAGTCTTGCGTTCTTTAGTTCACTTACAGAGTAACCGCTGACTTCAGACAGCACTCTGAGCTTCTCTTCATTACGCTCTGATGAATGCTCATCCAGCTCATGGCAAAGATCGTTCAGTACCGCACCAGCCTCAACCGAGGCCAGCTGATCTTTATCGCCGAGCATAATGACTTTGGTTTCATCACGTATGCAGTCACAGAGCTTTGCAAAATTGGAGGCATCTACCATGGAGACTTCATCGACAATCAGAATATCGCAGTCAAGCTTATTGTTCTTGTTGTGAATTTTCTGAGCCTTATGAGGAATTGAGCCTAAAAGCTTGTCAACTGTCACAGCGGTTTTGCAGATACTGGCAATTATGCGCTCACGCTTGTCACTGTCAGGAATGATATTTAAAGCCAGCTTATAGAGTTCAGAGTCTTCGGTAAACTGCGACCTTATTGATGCGGTCATGCGCCCTGCAGCCTTGCCGGTTGGTGCGCACAGCATAATGCGGCTCTTTGACGGATACAGATTCTGAAGTATGAGCAGAAGTCTTGCTACAGTCGTAGTCTTGCCGGTGCCTGGACCGCCTGTAATAATGCAGAAATGGGAAACTGTCGCCATGGCAGCTGCCACCTTCTGCATATTGATGCGACTGTCAGAAGTCTTTTCTCTTTCAGCCCCAAACAGCGCATCCAGCATAGATCTTATTTCAGTACAGGTCTCATCTGTGAGGTTTACAAGAGTGCTGCAATCAGAGCCGGCCCTGCCGACATAATCTGCAATTGCCTTTTCATAGCAGTAGTTTCTGCGTATATATAGTCTGCCTAAATCATATATAAGCGGCAGACTGTCCTGATCACTTCTGCCTATAAGGTCTGCACACGAATCCACAGCATCCTTTACAGAACTGCTGCTGATACTGTCTATGAGCACTTCAATCTCTAAAATTTCGCTTTCAGAATAAGCTATCTTGAAGCTGTTCTGCTGATTTTCCCTGAGAATTGAAAGGCGCTGTCTGTAGAACTCAGCCACACTGTCGGCATCAGATTTTATGCAGATGTCTCCAGCGTCCTGCTTGAAGAAGAGCTCAGAGAGCATCAGACACAAGACAGCAGGCAGCGGTCTGCCATGCATCTTTTCAAGAGTTTTTAAAACCGCTCTTAAAAGAGGACTGTCTATACCAAGAGCTGCAAAGTATTTAAAAAGCGCAGCCTTATCGAAGTTTTCATCATTCTGTTTTAGCATGTTCACAACTCCACTCTAAGCTACTACTCTGCGCTCACCAAATATGGCACTGAGCTTTTCTATGATGTCCTGCCGAGGTCTTGTATAAATTACAGAATTGCCGCTGTCCTTCTGCATGCCTCTGAGATAGGCATATATAATGCCTCCAAAATTTTTATCGTAAGAATAGTTGTCTATTCTGCTCATTAAGAATCTGTGCAGCGCCAGAGAATAAAACAGATACTGCACGTCATAGCAGTGCTCAAGCATGTTCAGAGCTACAGACTTTTCATCGTAATAACTGGCATCAGGGCCTATGAAATTGCTCTTGTAATCGAGCACATAATAGTGCGCATCTGCGCCATCACCTGTTTTGAAGGTGAGGTCGATAAAGCCTGTGACAAAGCCCGAGAGTACGTTTCTTGCAAGCGCAAAATCCATAGAGCTTATATCTATCCCCTTTTCCTGTGCAAAAATAGCGGCATTCTGTTTTCTCAGGCTTATAAGATTCTCGGTATTGAAATTCTCTGACGGGAACAGGAACTCTAGCTCAGTAAGCCAGTCACCCTTTTTAAGATCGCAGAACCTTACACCATTTTTGTCAGCGCACGGCATGCGGGCTGAGACAATATCCAGTAGCCAGTCGCTCAGAGCTTTGACTTTTTCACTCTTAAGCTTTGCAGTATCTGTCGGCATGTTCTGGTAGCGCCAGCGGTTTAATATCACGCCTTCAGGAGTTCTTATGGCTTTATCAATACAGCGCTCTCTTGCGGCCTCATCTAAAGAGAGAGGGAAGCTGCAGTACTCCATCATGCTGTGCAGGAAAGTACCGGCGGTAGCGTTTCTTGGGAAATTAAAGCGGGTAAAGACAGAATGATCGATACTCTCAGATGAGACAGGAGAGGTGTGCGTATGCTCTCCGTCCTCGATTCTTGCTACTATGCCGCTGTAGGATGAAATCTTGAAATTCTGTCTGATGCCATTAAAGGTGTCAGGAAATTCAGATACGCAGAATTCATAATCAGGCTTATCTGCTGTCTTCGCAGGTGCTGTTCCGGCGCTTTCTATCTGCTCATAAAAGGCATCATCCACAATCCTGAAGGATTTGGATGGATAAATAATACTCTCTGGCTTCGCTGAAGTCTCAGAAGACTCTGCTGATGCTGCTTTGGTATCTTTGCCATCTGCAGGATGGCTGGCGTTTAGATCTATACTGTCTGCACTGAAAAATTCACGAGCCTTCTCAAAACAATCCTTCATGGCAGTGCCAGCCTCATTGAACTCTCTGGCAAAGGCATTAGCTACCCCGCCTACCTGCTGGCAGATATAAAAGAAGTTAGCTGCACAGGCACGGGTTAGCGCTACATACAGAAGACGGGCATCCTCCTGCAGGACACTGTTTTTCTTCTGCTGCATGGTTTCATCGCTGCCTTTAAGATCAAAGTACAGCCGTCCTTCCTTATCATCGTAGTAGAAGGCGTCATCTGCTGTCGGTACGCGCAGATCGGTCCAGATAAAAGGCATAAATACCAGCGGAAACTCGAGGCCTTTGGACTTGAAAATAGTATAGATGCTGACCTGAGAGGCTTCAGACTCCAGTCGCTTGCGCAGAGCATCCCCCTGACTGTCAGAGCCGTCCTTTACCAGTGAGCTGTACCAGCGCAGCTGAGCCTGAATACCGTGCTCATGCACCCAGGCTGTCTGCAGAAGCTCAGCAAGATGCCAGAGATTGGTGACTGTGCGCTCACCGCCTGATACTTTAAGGTTTTCAGTAAGACAGTTGTGTCTTGGGTCGCGTGACCAGGTTGAGAAGGCCGGATAAAAACCGTTTTTCTCCCAGATTCCCCGGCATTTTTTGAGCAGAGCTACTTCCTGTTCAAGGCTTGCACTGCTGTCATCGGGGGTACTGTCAAAACTGCCGGCGCACAGCTGACAAAACAGCAGTCGTCTGACCTTGCCTCGATTGGCATAGTCATCCATGGCTTCCATTAAATAATAGATGAGATCGTATTCATATACGGAATCAGGGCTGCTGTCCGGCTGATAGACTTTACTGTCATCTGAATAATAAACACTCGGAATTCCAAGCTCTTTTAAAGCATTCATGACAAGTGCAGACTCATCTCCGGTACGCACCAGAACCGCGATATCAGAAGGCTTTACAGGGCGCGATACTATCCTGCCTTCTACAGCCTTATCTAAAATTCCGTGAGCAAGGCAGCTTTTTATCGCTCGCGCTACCTTTTGAGCAGTAAATTTTCTGCAGCTCCCCTTATTGCCTTTAGAGCTTTCCTGCACTTTCTCTGAATCTGCAATCTCTTTTGAAGTATACAGTTCAACATAATTGCTCTGTGCTGCAAAATTCTGCTCAGGTGTGCCTGAGGAGTCAAAGCGGAAGGAATACTTGCCAGAACTGCCGGTTTTGGCATTTACCTTAGCATCTACAGGACTGTAGTCTATGCGCCCCTGTGAACTGCCTTCATCAAAGAAGAACGGATTCTTATTTACGCTGAAAATACAGTTAACGCCCTCTACTATCTGCTCCTGCGAACGATAGTTGGTAGACAGCGTATATATAGAATCCTTTCCGTAAAGATCTTCAATTAAAGCACGGGCCTTGAGATAGGAGTTGATATCGGCTCTGCGGAAGCCGTAGATCGACTGTTTAGGATCGCCTATGAGATAACAGAAAGCTGAGCTGCTGCGAGCCTCTTCATTAAGATAGAGCTTCCTGAAAATAGAAAACTGAACAGGATCAGTATCCTGAAATTCGTCAATCATAGCCACTGGGTATTTTGAACGGATCAGGGACGGCAGCATGTCACGCGAGCCTTCCTTGCAGTTTAAAACAAAGTCGAGTCTTCTGATGATGCCGTCAAAATCTATTATGCGGTCCCGCCTGAAGATCTCATCGAGCTTATCAGACACCAGCACTGCAAGATCTATTAAAAGTTCCGCTTTATAGCCAAATATTTCTGCCTTTAGATCTGAAAGTCTGGTACAACCGTCTTCAAAATCAATTACCTCATCCCTGTGACAGAAGGTTTTTCCATAGTCTTCTCTTTGGGTTATCCGGCTTATGGCATTGATACCGCCTGTTATCTCAGAGCCAAGATACAGACTTATGTCATCAGGATTCTTTATAAGAGCAGCAATCGCTTTGGCTGAAGCTGCAGCCTCCTTTTTAAAGGCCGGTACAGAGCCGTTACTTTTTGAAAACATCGCACCTGCTGTGCCATCAGGTGCTATTACTTCATTGTCATCGTAAAGATTTTTGAGAGTACCAAGTTCTGTTTTTACTTTTTCAAAACTGTCGAGTATCAGTTTTTTAAGCTCTTCAACTGCCTTTAAGACATTTTTCTTTTCTCCGCTTACTGCATTTTTTAGGCAGTAGCCAAAGGTTCCGTCTTTAGGATCAGTATTTCTTATTTTGCTGAGTTTTCTATGGATAACCTCGCTGATAACTTCTTTTAGTCCAGAATTTTTCTCACGCTCAAGCAGTGCCGCAATCACCTCGGCAGTCTTATCACCTTTGTAGAAAAGCTCACGGAATACACCGTTGGCCGCTTCAGTAAGCTGCTTTTTAGTATCTTCAGCAAGCTCAACATCAAAAGCCTCGCCTGCCTCAAAGGTATAGATTTTATGCAGAGCGCTGGTACAGAACGAGTGAATGGTACAGATGGCAGCTTCATC
>DMTG01000211.1 GCA_003477345.1 Succinivibrionaceae bacterium
GATATTCAGATCAGAGGTAATCACTCTCAGGCGCAGATCAAGAATATTATGGGCAATTTCGATGGTGGTAGTACCGGCATCAAAAAGCACACTCTTCCCTTCTGTTATGAGGCGGCTTGCTTCTCTGCCGATGCGCTGCTTCTCAGGCATATTGTGCTCTAGCTTCTCTCTGGTCGTCGGCTGACGCTGACTGTCAGAGTCTCCTGCCAGAGTTACACTGCCGTGAAAGCGGTTGACTACCTTTGCAGCGGTGAGCTTTACCAGATCACGTCTTATGGAGGAAGGAGATGCCGAGGTCTCGGCAACTAGCTCTTCAACCGAAGCGACTTTATGATTTTTAAGATATTCGATTATCTTATTCTGCCTTGTACTATCCATAATTATTCTCTTAATAGAGTGCTTATGGCAGGATAAAAAGCTCCTGCCATCTTTATTTTATCTTGACTGAGCTGCGGTAGGATTGTAAAGTCCGACTTTCTCGCGCTTGCGTCCCATTACGTCTTCTTCAGAAAAACTTACATATTTTACACTGACGCGGTTTTTATACGCATAGGCGAGATGAAGTTTTCCATCCTGACTCTGCATCAGGTACGGATACTCATACTGACAGTTGTTGGTCTTATTCTCCTCACCGACGAAGCCTTCACCAAGCTCAAAATGTCTAATAAGCGGGAAGGTTCTGCCGCCGTCTTCTGAGAGTGCCACTGCAACCGGGCAGCGCAGGCCTGGCCAGGCAGCCTTGCCCTTGACAGGATTTGGCGTGCAGGTAGGATTGTAGGCAATGGCGATACGCCCGCTCTTAAGCTTTAAGGCACTGATGCTTGAGTTGTTGTTAGGCAGCACGGTTGGCTCTGGGACTGTCCAGCTGTCGCCGTAATCCTCAGAACGGCTCATATAGATATTGTCAGCAGCGCGGCTTCTCATAAAGGCCACCAGCTTTCCGCTCTCAAGCTCTACAACGTTGGCGTGCACATACCCGCGGCTCTGTGGCATATCCACCTGACGCCAGGTTTTACCCTCATCATCGGATATCTGGAATACGGTAGGATCACCGGTCAGTCCGTCAGGCGAGTCAGTGCAGATCCAGTTGCCGAATATCCAGCGGCCGTTAGATAAGATCTGAATTGGCTGTCTGCAGAAGGTGCCCTCTTTTGGGAACACCACATCAAAATCGCTCCAGGTTCTGCCCCCGTCACTGGATTTCTGGCGACGCACCACCGAGGTAAACTGCATATTGTCCTTGCCAGGCATGCGGTCTAGCTGAGCGGTATACATAGCCCAGACATCCCCGTCTGGTGATAGGAACAGTGACGGGTTCTGCTCGCTGCGATGTTCATCATGAGATACCTTTACAGGCTCCTCCCACCTGTCACTGCCCTTTCTTAAGGCCGAGCAGATAATGCTGACATCAGCGCTGCCTTCAAAGGAGCCTGCAAACCAGGCACACAGCAGATCGCCGTTTTCTAGCTCTAAAAGAGCAGGCGCATGGGCAGTCTTATAGCCTCCCGGCGGCAGCACGGCTTCTATGGTGCCTAAGGCATCATTTACATATAAGGTGCCGTCGTGGGTCAGCCCCTGTAGATGTTTGTAATTCATTTTCACTCCTAAAGCCTGCCTTGGGCAGGCCTTACTTAATACTTAGACCGGCAGCTTCATTACAATCTTGGTAAAGGACTGCTGCTCTTTAGTGTGAGAAACCGGCTTGTGAGCATCATGAGGGAAAGCTATATAAAACATTCCCTTGGTAAATTTCATTACATGATCAGTGTCTCCGTCATAGCGGATGGCATCCTTGTCAGGGTTGTAAGGAACAGCCTCCCTGAGATTTTCAATATCATCCCAGGCTACTTCCTCGCTGCCCTCTACAATTATCTGCACATCCACAAATTTGCGGTGAGCCTCGAAGGTGCCTTCAGACATTGGAGAGGTAGTGCCTTTCTGAATCATGAAGAACCCGCCCTCAAATTCATAGCGGCCTACTTCGTAGGAGGTTAAGGAGTTTACCTTGTCCATACCCTGCTTTAAGTTATTAAGCAGAGGAGCATATTGCATAATATTTTTTAGAGAATCTACAATCATTTTTTATCCTTATGCAGCAATCTTTGCATTTGATTTTTTATAGCTTATGTAGTTTACAGCCAGCACTGCAACACCGACAGCAAAAGCAATCAGAGTAGAAATACTCTCAGGGCTGATGAAGCCGATACTTACAGCGAAGGTTATAAAGCGCTGCCAGGTTGGCACATAGGTTCTCCAGAAGCCTGATACGGTGATGGCCAGGAAGTAGGTGCCGATTAACAGCTGAACTGCGCCTATCACAATCTCGGTTAAAGTACCCTCAAGCAGAATAGCTGGATTGTAGATGAATACAAATGGTACCAGGAAGCCTACCATGGCAAACAGCAGACCGTTGATACCGGTCTTCATGGCATCGGCACCGGCAATACCTGCAGCGGTATAGGAGGCTACGCACACCGGAGGAGTGATCTGAGCCATAATGCCGTAGTAGAACACGAACATGTTGGCGCACAGAGGATCGACACCTAAAGATCTGATAACCGGAACGAACAGAATTACACCTACGAGGTAGGCAGCTACGGTTGGCAGAGCCATACCTAAGAGCATACAGCCGACCATGGCAATTGACAGAGCGATGAACAGATAGTCAGTGCCCAGAGCGCCAATCACAGAGGAGAGGTTGGTTGCAAGTGAGGTCTGTCCGGTTACTACGTTGATGATAATACCGCAGGCTGCTGTTGGAATGGCGATTTCAGCTGACTGCTTAGCACCGCGGATACAGCATTTGCCGAGTTCTTTAAGACTTACATAGTTTCTTCTGCCGTTTACGAAATAGCTGATGACATTGCAGACTAAGCAGGAGAAGATACCTACCATACCGGCACGCATCAGAGAAGAGCCCTTGACGATCCAGAATACCAGCAGCAGTACTGGTATTAACAGATATAGTCTTGGCAGAATAGCCTGTTCAATCTTGATCTTGACGTCTTCTGCAGACTTGTTGTTTACCATGCGCTTGCGGGCTAAGAAGGTAACCAGGGCAAATACGCCGAAGTAATAGGCTACGGCAGGGATGGTAGCAGCACAGGCAACTGAAAAATAGCTGATTCCTAACATCTCTGCCATAATGAAGGCTCCTACACCCATGATAGGAGGCATAATCTGTCCACCGGTAGAAGCAACAGCTTCAATAGCGCCGGCCTCCTGAGGCTTATAGCCAATCTTCTTCATCATAGGGATGGTCATAACACCGGTTGTGGATACGTTAGCTACTGCGGAGCCTGAAACCATGCCCATTAAACCTGATGAAATAACTGCAGCCTTGGCAGGACCGCCGGCTGAATTGTTGGAGCACTTCATACCTAAATCGATAAGCAGCTGACCGCCGCCGCAGGTACTGAAGAATACACCGAACACGATGAAGTAGAACAAGGCTGATGCAGAAGTATACAAAGGAGTACCGAAAACACCGGCTTCTGTCATCGTCATACCGATAGAGAACTGATCGAGCATCTGCTCAAACGGCAGACCTTTGGTGAATAGAATTCCAGGGAGGTATGGAGATACCCAGGCGAAAATGATGAATACAATAATAAAACCGTAGAGGATGTTGCCTAAGGTGCGGCGTACTGCTTCAAGGAGCAGGAAGATGGTCACGACCATGACTACCACATCGAGAGGCTCAACCATGTCAATGTATGGAACGAAGTCTCTTAAGCGTCCATACTGAGTTAAGGTGTAATAGGCTAAAAGTGCAATGCCTGCAAAAGCGAACAGATCGAGGAAATTGAATACCCAGTATTTGTCCAGTTCCTCTCTGGTGGGGGTTCTTCCTTCTAATTCGGCACGGGCTTTGACTCTTTTTCTATAGAGATTGTCGGCCGGGAAGTATAAATAAATTACTGTCAGCGCCAGTACCAGGTGCAGAGGACTCTGCAGCATTGGAGTCAGCTGCTTGAACAGAGCCAGATACATCTGGAAAGCAAAGAATGCTGCTGTGATTGCTATCAGAGCATACTTTCGTATTTTGCTTCTTTCTTCAGACATATTGATTTCCTTTAATGTATGCTAATTTTAATAATAAAAGCTGTTTTTTCAGGTAATAAAAAGGGCAGCAGAACACGATACATGCTGCCCAAATTGTTATAAAAGTGTGTTTAGAGTTAACTGGCTGTGATTATTTAACAGCGTAGCCCTTCTCTTCGTAGTAGGCCTTTGCACCTGGGTGAAGTCCAACACCGGTGAAGCCGTCTTTGCCGGCAGTCTTAGGATCGAAGAACTTCATGGAAGCAACTGCGTCGCCTAACTCAGCTGCGCCTTCGCACATTGCCTTGGTAAGAGCATAGGCAACAGAGTCATCCATAGTGGTGGATACGAGTACGCACTGCTGTGAACCTACAGTCTTGATTTCTTCAGTCTGGCCGTTCCAGGTGTTAGGAGCAACGGTGATATAGTCATAACCCATTTCAACGAGCTTGTCTAAGGTGCTCTGAGCCATCTGAACGTCTACCATCTCGTGAGTCAGGCAGAGTTCGGTGGTGTTTGACTGACCTGCGCCGATGTGGTCAACGGTCATATCATAGATGTCGTCCTGCAGACCTGACTTGATAGCGTCGCCGCCGGTCTTTTCAACTACACCGCCCCAGGATTTGATGTCATCAAAGGTTACGCCTAAAGCTGCAAATACCTTCTCAGCTGAAAGTTCGCCTAAGGTGCCGTTCTTCTTGATAACGAGCTTGATTGGGTATTTCTTCTCAACAATTTCTTCAACAGTCTTGATGCCGGTCTTGTCAACAAACTTCTTGGTAAGCATTACATTAACAAAGTCGTGACCTAAACCGCCGCCTAAGCTTGCAATCTCTTTAGTAGCTGGCTTGCCCAGAATTCCGGTTTCCTTTGACCATTTAGCAGGAGCAGCGTTGGACATTACAACGTCGCAGCGCTTGGCACCGTCAACAATTACAGGAGCACCCACACCGCCTGGAGAAGTAGTAGTAATGTTAATGGTAGAACCTTCTGGCAGACCTTTTAACATAACTGACTGCAGAGCAGTTGCATAGTTATAGGCTGCAGTGCCTACTTCCTGAGCTGCAAAGGTCAGCTGAACTGGTTTGGTAAGTGGTGCTGGTGCTGCAGAGGCTGAGCAGATGCCGGCAGCCATGATGCAGGATGCAACGATGGTCTTTAACTTAAATCTCATTATAAAACTCCTTATGAAAAACTATAGTCATTATGAACATCCGGTTCATTACAACTTTTAGAATTATAGGTAAGCCTCAACTAATCCTGCTACTAAAAATAATCAATATTTCGACAAACATCACGTTTTATTTGTTAAATTCAGTCAAAATCTGATTTTTTACAACCACAAAAAAAATTTATTGCAATATTTCATAAACTTAATTTTAAACCGCTCAAAAACATGTTTTTTAATCAATATTTTCAATCAGATACTTTTTAAACTCTATTCTCATAAAAAATTTTAACCTGTTCACACTATTTTAATTTTTAATATGTATATGGTAATTTTTGACAATATTTGGTTTATAATAACCACCATTAAAAATCATTTTGACTGTTTTTAATCAAACATAATCATTTATATAGGAAGACAACAGAAAATAAATGCTCTGCTTCTTATATATATGTATAAGGAAAATTAAAACAGTCATGCAGAACAGATAATTTAATAAAAGGAACTGCCATGAAGAAACC
>DMTG01000183.1 GCA_003477345.1 Succinivibrionaceae bacterium
CTGACGGCGGTTCTGATGAAAAACCTGTAGGCACGGTATGGATAGGTATCTGCACAAGGGGAGAGCAGCCAAGAGCTACGCGCTTTGTTTTCAAAGGCGATAGAGAAGCAGTCAGAGCAAAGACTGTAGGCGAGGCTTTAAAAGCGCTGGTCGGAGCTACTTTGGGAACTCTTGCTGACTGCTACAGTTAGTAAAGGCTAGTGCTTTTTGGCGTAGGCCCTGGCAATTCCGGCGCTTTTAACTGCAGGCTTGCTTTCTGCAGCAGGAGGCGTATCCGCAGGCTCAGCGTAAGCCTGCAGATGCAGCTGCGGATCGTTTTCATAAGAAGCATTATCTGTTTCGCTATAGTGGCCGCGGCTCCGACTTCTGCGCTGCTCTTCCAGATTGGCATTATTAAACATTTTCTGGCAGTTCCTTGCAAAGAAGCCATCGATGGCAGGGCATAGCGAGCCGAGAATACAGTCCTCACGGGCACCGGTAGCTCTTTTCAGCGGAGCGGTAATGCCGTTCATAAAGAGTCTTGCAAACCAGGCAAAGGCTATAGACTCCAGACTGTCTGCGGCAACCCCGAAATCATCTGAGGTAAAGACCTTTACTCCATGAGAGGCGAGCAGCTGCCGGAATCTTTCAAGGATAAGAGGATTTCTGGCTCCTCCTCCACAGAGGATAAGCTCAGGATCTTTCAGGTTGAAGTCCTTAATAGATTCGGTAATGGCATTGGTGCTGGCCACAACGGTAAATTCGCACAGAGTTCTTATCAGATCTGCAATTCTCTCTGGATTATGGCGACAGCTGTTGAGCTGCGGCGCTATGGTAAGCTCGTTGAAATCCTCTCTGCCTGAGGACTTAGGAGGTTTCTGCTTTAAAAACGGATGGGTCAGAAAAGAGCCCAGCCAGTAATTATCGACGGTTCCTCTGAGCGCTATTTTGGCATCTTTATCAAAAGGCAGATTTAAAAGTTTTCTGCAGGCAAGGTCAATTAGGGTATTGGCAGGGCCGCTGTCGAAGCCTTCCAGCACCCGGCCGTTCAGACCCATGACGGTTAAATTGGCAATTCCTCCCAGATTCAGTACCAGCCTTGCATGATCGGGACTGCCGAAAATCATCTGATGAAAGGCTGGAGTTAACGGGGCACCCTGGCCATGTTTGGCAATATCAGCTGATCTGAAATCAACAATGGTGTCTATATTGCAGTTAGCAGCGATTCTAGGTCCGTCGTTGAGCTGGATAGTAAAACCCTTCCCCGGGCGGTGACGGATTGTCTGACCATGGGCGCCTACGGCAATTACTTCTCTGGCTTCTACTCCGGATTTTTCGAGCAGATCTTTGATTACCTCGGTTGAAATATCGGCTATGGCAATTTTTGCAGATCCTGCCTGCTCTATCTCATTATCTCCCTCACGGCAGAGTCTATGAAGCTTTGATGCTTCCGATTCAGCCCATTTTTTGGAAGCTGTAGCCAGAACATCAACCGAGCCTGCATTAAATTCAACCAGCACTCCGTCCATGGCGTCAATACTGGTACCAGACATTAATCCTATGTAAATCTGCCTCATATTGCCTGCCTTAAAGCGAGATTATGTGTCTTTATTGTTAATAATGATATACTAACAAACTTATTATTTTATGTAATTGATGATAAGTTACATTCTTTTACTTATTTTATTCTTATTATTTCATAGTTTTGACAAACTGTGTCCGTTCGGCAGGAGCAGATTTGCAGGAGCATTTACTAAATGACAGATATTGAAAACGCTTTAAAAGAGATTTCACGCGGTGCCGAAGAGATTATTCCTCTAGATGAACTTAGAAAGAAGCTGGAAAGCGGAAGACAGCTGGTAATCAAGCTGGGCATGGATCCTACCGCCCCTGACATTCACTTAGGTCACACAGTTATTCTGAATAAGCTGCGTACTTTCCAGAAGCTAGGACATAAGGTTATCCTGATCATCGGAGACTTTACTGCAGCAATCGGTGATCCTTCAGGTAAAAATGCCACCCGTCCAGAATTACCAAGAGAGCAGATTTTAATTAATGCCAAGACTTATTCTGATCAGGCATTCAAAATCCTGGATAAAGATCTGACTGAGATCCGCTATAACTCAGAGTGGAGCGATAAGCTGGGCGCTGCCGGTACCATAAGACTTGCCTCCAAGCTTACAGTAGCCAGAATGCTCGAGCGTGACGATTTTTCCAAGCGTTATTCCAGCAATCAGCCGATTGCTATTCATGAGTTTCTCTATCCGCTGTTTCAGGGCTATGACAGTGTGGCTATCAAAGCTGACGTCGAGCTTGGCGGCACTGATCAGAAGTTCAATCTGCTCATGGGCAGAGAGCTGCAGAAAGATGCCGGCATGGAGCCTCAGTGCGTGCTGATGATGCCTCTGCTGGTAGGTCTGGACGGTGTAGTTAAGATGTCTAAATCCAAGCATAACTACATCGGTGTTACTGAAGAGCCAAAAGAGATGTTCGGCAAGATCATGTCGATTTCAGACAGCCTGATGTGGAACTACTATGATCTGCTTTCCTTCAAGACTGTAGACGAAATAAGCGCCCTTAAAGACAAGTGCTTAAGCGGAGTCATGAATCCTCGTGATGCCAAGATTGAGCTTGGCAGAGAAATTGTTGCCCGCTATCACGGACAGGAGGCTGCCGATCAGGCCGTTGAAGGTTTCAAGAGCCAGTTCTCCAAAGGAAGTCTGCCAGAAGACATCAAGGATGTAACAGTAAGTTCAGCCACCATTCCAAATTTACTCAAGGACGCAGGCTTATGCGCCTCTACCTCTGAGGCAATGCGCATGATCAAGCAGAATGCGGTCAAATGTGAAGGTGAAGTGGTATCTGACAAGGATGCACCGCTTGAGAAAGGCAAGGCACAGGTCTGGCAGGTTGGCAAGAGACGTTTTGCCAGAGTTACTGTTCAATAAACAATAATAAAGATTCAGGTAGTTTAATTTTACAGGAGCACGCTTAAGGCGCGATTTGTATGACACAGGACGAACTTAAGGTAATGGTAGCCAGAGAAGCTCTGAAGTATATTCCAGAGCATGGCGTTTTAGGTGTTGGCAGCGGTTCTACCGTAGTTAAATTTATCGAACAGATAAAACTTAACAATATAAAGGTAGAAGCTGCAGTCAGCAGTTCTAACAAGACCACTGAGCTTCTAAAGGCAATAGGAATCAAGGTACTTGATCCTAATGAAGTTGAGTCTTACGACGTATACATTGACGGAGCTGATGAAGTTACACCAGCCTTTGACATGATAAAAGGCGGCGGAGCCTGTCTGACCCGTGAGAAGATCCTTGCCAGCATTGCCAGAAAATTTGTCTGCATCGTAGATAAATCCAAGCTTGTCGAGGTGCTCGGTAAATTTCCTCTGCCGGTTGAAGTTATTCCTATGGGCAGAGAAGCGGTTGCTCGTGCCTTGAGAAAGCTTGGCGGTGATCCGGTGCTCAGAGAAGGCTGCATCACCGATAACGGCTGCGAAATTCTGGATGTGCATGGTCTGAAGATTTCCGATCCTAAAGAGATGGAAAGAGCAATCAATGCCATTCCTGGCGTAGTAACAGTCGGTCTGTTTGCAGACCGTGGCGCAGACGTAGTGCTCTATGCAGAAGAGAGCGGAGTAAAGATCCGTAATCGCTAACTACTGCTGCGTAAAAAAGCCTGCCGCTGTGAGTCTATTGCAGCGGCAGGC
>DMTG01000021.1 GCA_003477345.1 Succinivibrionaceae bacterium
CTATGGGCATCAGATCTTCTTTAGGCAGAAGACCTCTGAACCCTTCCTATGTATCCTTTTCAACCTCACCGCTTGCCAATTCAATTCCGCTAAACTCCACCTTCTCGGCAGTCTATGCCTATCTGCACAGGGACAAGGCGGTATCCAAGGACAAGATCTATGCCTTTGCAGAAGAGCAGGACATCATTGCCGCCTTCAGAGATCTGTCAGCCGGCGACTTTGTAACAGGCGATGCCAAATGTCCGATAAACCAGAGAATCACCCCGCATTCAGCCGACGGCAAAAAGAAGAATGTAGTCATTCTGCTGCAGGAAAGTCTTGGATCCTATTTTGTCGGCAGTCTGGGCGGATATCCGCTGGCTCCTAACCTTGAGCGCTTCAGCAAGAAGGGCTGGTGGTTTACTAATTTCTATGCAACCGGAGATCGTTCCCGCCGCGGCATTGAGGCCGTTACCGCAGGCTTCCCTCCGGGGCCAATGAACAGCATTATCATGCTGGACAAGACTCAGAACAACAATGCCAATATTGCCAACGTATTTAAAAAGGCCGGCTACGAGACCATTTTCATGTATGGCGGCGAGTCCCACTTTGACAATATGGGCCGCTATTTCCTGGGAAATGGTGTGGACAGGGTAATTGATCAGCGCGATTTTGAAAATCCTGATTTTGTAAGTGCCTGGGGCGTCAGCGATGAAGATCTCTATGCGCTGGCCGATAAGGAACTTACCAAACTGCACTCGGGAGATAAGCCTTTTTACGCTCTGATTTTTTCTTCATCCTTCCATGATCCTTTTGATATTCCGCAGGGCAGGGTTGATTTGAAGGATTTCAAGGGGCCAAGCAATCTTACTGAGCAGAAGATGCTCGGCGCCAAGTATGCTGATTACGCTCTCGGGAAGTTCCTCGATAAGGCACTTAAGTCAGAATATTACAAAGATACTATTTTTGTAGTAGTTGCCGATCACGAGGCCAAGGTTTATCTGTCGGACACTTTCCCTTATGTAAGCTTCCATATTCCGGCGCTTATCCTAGGTGAGGACGTAAGTCCAAGAGTTGACGACAGAGTAGCAAGTCAGATAGATCTGGCACCTACAATCATTTCACTTGCAGGTCTGTCAGGAGAGTTTCCTTATGTCGGGCAGAACCTTTTAAGGGATGATGCCAAGGAGCGCTCACTTATGTATATAACCAATACCATGGGTATCCTTGAAGGAGATATTCTCTCTGTACTCTATCCTGACAAAAAAGAGTCAACCTTCAGGGTATTTCCTGAAAAGAAGTCACTAGAGAAGATAGAAACCAGCCCTGAACGCCTGAAAAAGGCGGTGGGACTTGAAAATCTGGGTATGTATATCTATGAGAAGGGGTATCAGAGCAATGATTGCGTAAGACTTGATACAAAAAATTAATAGATTCTGTTATTTTTTTGCACAACATCAGTTAAAAAGATACAATAGCACAACGCTAACGCGTATTTTGAGTTTAGATTATTTTTAAGGAGTTTCTTGTGGAAACCCAGGATACAGAAACCATCATTGCAGATTCTAATGCCCAGGAACCAGAAAAGGCTGAAGCTACAGAAGCAAAAGAAGGCGCTTCTGCAGAAGCACAGGATGGTACCCGTTTTGAGCACGTAAAAGAAACACTGGATCTTTTATGCAGTTATTTCCCTAAGGCTTTTATCAAAGACGGGGATGCAAAACCGCTGAAGATTGGTATTTTTGACGATCTGAAGGCCGCTATTGCCGATAAGGAAGATCTGTCAGTATCAAAAGTACGTGCAGCATTAAGACTTTACACTACTCGTTTAAGATATCTGTTCTGTCTTAAAGAAGGCGCTAAAAGAGTCGATCTCGAGGGCAATGAGGTAGATGTAGTATCATCAGAACACGCAGAGTTCGCCAAAGCCAAATTCAAGGAAATCAACAGCAAGCGCAAGGGCCCCGACAAGAAGAAAAACTTCAGAAAACCTGCCGGCAAGCCAGGCAAGGATGCTCACAGGACTAAACCTCGCATAACAGGTATCAAGCCTGAGTTATCTGATCTGGTAAAAGGTCGCCATGTGCTGGTACTAAGCAGTGAAAACCGCTATGTGCACGGAACTGTCGCAGATGATGCCCAGAAAGACTCTGTAAATGTTACAGTGACTTCCGGAATGACCATCAGCATGCCTATAGACAGAGTGCTGCTGCCGCTACCTCAGAAGAAGTAGTTTTCCGTAATTATCGAGGGATAAGAACGTGCGCAAATTATCAAAGCTGATTGCAGTCTGCACGCTTGCCGGTATATGTTCTGCAGCCCAGGCCAAACTTGAGGTTCCAGCCATTGAAGATCTGCCGAAACTTTCCGTTAATTCGGCAGAGACTACAGCCTGTCCAAGAATACAGAATGCTTTTACCAGAGCTCACTACAAGATAGTTAATCTTGATGATGAATTTGCTGATAAGGTGATAAATCAGCTTTTAAAAATGCTTGATTACAACCGTAATATCTATACGGCGTCTGATGTTGCAGAAATCAGGGCAAATAAGTCAAGAATTCTTGATGCCCTCAAGCAGTGCGACATGTCTTATCCTTTTGAACTGTACAATGCATCGCTTGAAAAGCGCTATTTAAAGTATGATTATTTCCTGCAGGGAATAAAATCAGACATAGATGTTGAATCCGATGATGTTGTTCAGCTCGATAGAAGAAAGCAGGACTTTCCTGCTGATATCGAACACAAGCAGCACCTGTGGAAGTCAGAACTCAAAAACGAGTTCATAAATCAGGTACTAAACGGTAAAACTCCGGAACAGGCCAAGGAAAGAATCCGCAAGCGCTATGAAGCTGCGCTGATGAGATTAGCTCAGGCCAATCCGGATGACGCATTTTCTGTATTCCAGAATGCCTTTGCAAATTCCATTGATCCTCA
The DNA here is from genome assembly GCA_003477345.1 of Succinivibrionaceae bacterium. GTDB lineage: Bacteria > Pseudomonadota > Gammaproteobacteria > Enterobacterales > Succinivibrionaceae > Succinivibrio. Next base: position 2,915 of record DMTG01000021.1, read on the forward strand.
TACCAGCTATTTAAGCCCGGCTGATACCAAATCCTTTGAGGAGGATATGTATCTGTCGCTTGAAGGCATTGGTGCAGTGCTGTCTGCAGAGGATGAAAACACAGTAATCGTTTCAATTATCCCGGGATCGCCTGCGGAGAAGTCAAAACAGCTCAAGCCTAAGGATCGTATTATTGCAGTACACCAGGAAGACGGTACTGTGGATGACATCATAGGCTGGCGTCTTACCGATGTCGTGAAAAAGATCAAAGGACCTAAAGGCAGCAAGGTGACTCTGGATATAGAGCGCCCTGACGGAACTTCAGTTAAAAATCTGAGCGTCACTTTAGTAAGAGAAAAGGTAAGACTGCAGGAGCGCGAAGCCAAGGCAGAAATAAAGACCGCAGACGACGGTTCTAAGATAGGCGTCCTGTCGATAAAGAGCTTCTACAGCAATTTAAGTCAGGATATCGCCAGAGAGCTTACCAAGCTTGAAAGCGATAAATCCGTAAAGGCCGTGGTTATAGATCTGCGCAACAATGGCGGCGGACTGCTGCCAGAGGCCGTCAATTCCACTGGTCTTTTCATCAATGCAGGACCTGTAGTGGTCGTCAGAGATCCTCTAGGCAATCAGCTTGTTCAGAGATCTCAGGATGAAAAGATGAAGTACAAGGGACCGCTGGTGGTTCTTATAAACGGCTTAAGCGCCTCGAGTTCAGAAATCATGGCTGCAGCCTTAAGAGACTATGGAAGGGCGCTTCTGGTTGGCAGCAATACCTTTGGCAAAGGCACGGTACAGCAGAGCAGACCGCTGGCAAGACCATATGACTTTATCGAGCAGGAGCTTGGCACTATCAACTATACGATAGCCAAGTTCTACCGCATAAACGGCGGTTCTACACAGCTCAAGGGAGTAGCTCCGGATATCGCTCTGCCTTCAATGGTCGATGATACCGAGTTTGGCGAAAGAAACGAGCCTAATGCTCTGGAGTGGGATGAAATCGGCGCGGTTAAGTATGTTCCTTACCTGAACATTAATGCCTTTTTACCTTCCTTAAAACAGAAGCATGAGGCAAGAATTGCCAATGATCCGGTCTTTAAGTCCATAGCAGAAGAGCTTGAAAAATACCGTAAGGTAAAAAATGAGCCTGATCTTACGGTAAATCTTGAAAAACGCCGTCAGATGCAGAAAGATGATGACGCATTCACTCTGAAAAACATTAATGTGCGGCTTAAAGCAATGGGCAAGGATCCAGTCAAGTCAGCCAAAGATCTTCCTGATGATTTTGAGTATGAAGATTTTCTGCTTACCGAGACTCTGAACATTGCCAGTGATTATGCTGATCTGGTAAACGGATCGGTAAAGAAGATTGAAGATGGCAGGATTGCTGCCAATCAGCCGATATTTACTCAGTATGCGCCGCCTCTGGAGAATAAAAAACTTGCTGAATAGTCAGAGATTATTTACAGGTACGAATCTCAAAAAGCCGTATAAGATTTGAGTTTAGAGACTGCATATGGCTGAGAGCATAGAAAAATTTAGATACGAGTAATAGAAATGCAGAGAATAAGGCGTATATAAGTATTTGGTATTTCGCTTAATCTCTGCTTTTTTTATGGATAACGATTTTTTAAGACATATATAAAAAATAAGGCAAAATGGAAAAGAAAAATTACAAGGCTGCCCGCCGTTTAGACTATACCGCTCCTGAATTTACTGCTACCACAACCGAGATGGTATTTGAACTTGCAGATGATGCAACAGTTGTAAAGACCAATACGAGATACAAGCGTCTTACCACCAATTCCAAAACTCCTCTGCGTCTTGTTGGAGAAGATCTGGAGCTTGTTTCAGTTACCATAGACGGTTTTTCCTGCAAATACAAAGAAGAAGCCGGAAAGCTGATTGTAGAGAATGTACCGGATGAATTTGAGCTGCAGATTGAAAACATCATATCCCCAATACGCAACAGTGAGCTCATGGGTTTATACAAGTCAAACGGCGTCTTCTGCACTCAGTGCGAGCCTGAAGGATTCCGCCGCATAACCTATGCGCTGGACAGACCGGATGTGCTTACAAAATACAAAGTTACTATCTTTGCACCTGAGTACGGCTGCTCTGTAATGCTGTCAAACGGCAATCTCATAGAACAGGGCAAAAAGAACGGCAGACATTATACTGTCTGGGAAGATCCGTTCCCGAAGCCTTCCTATCTGTTTGCTCTGGTAGCAGGTACCTTTGACATATTAGAAGATACCTACACCACCAGGAGCGGACGCAAGGTTAATCTGCAGCTGTATGTAGACAGAGGTTACTACGACCGCGGCAAGTGGGCCATGGAATCCATAAAAGAGGCCATGCGCTGGGATGAGGACAGATTCTCTTTGGAGTATGATCTGGACAATTTCAAAGTTGTTGCCGTTGATTTCTTTAATCAGGGCGCAATGGAAAACAAGAGTCTCAATATATTCAATTCCATTTACGTGCTGGTTGACAAGGAAAGTGCAACCGACAGTGCCTTCTTCAATGTGCAGAGCGTTATAGGTCATGAATATTTCCATAACTACACCGGTGACAGAGTAACCCTGAGAGACTGGTTCCAGCTGTCGCTGAAAGAAAGTCTGACG
>DMTG01000207.1 GCA_003477345.1 Succinivibrionaceae bacterium
ACCATTGAGCTGCGCCAGCTCACGTACCACCTTATGCCATAATCTAGGAAGACGCTATGCTACAGATGAAGAAGTGATCGGACTTTACTACAGATAATTTATCCTAGAAGCTCTGAAAATTATTCTTTAATAAAATCATTATAGAATAATGGGTAACACCATTTTTTTGTAAAACTAACTACAAATAACAGGTCTGTAGAAATGGATTTCACGGCAAGACTCCTTAGAAAATAATTTTCTAAAAGCCTAGCAGTTACCGTGAAAAAATTTTAGGGACCGAATACTTCACAGTTACCTTTAATCCGCATTGTTAATCTCATTTTGGATAAAAATCCAAACGCAAAAGTTGAGTAAAGAATAAAAAAACTTGATCTGTTTAAAAATTTTTCTTTATAAGATCGCTATCTGTGTGAAATAATGACAAAATAGTAGTACAGTTAGGATTTCAGTTTTCTGGGAACTGACTATATATTGCAATAATAAAAAAAGATACTAAATTTGATGTATTTTTTTATATACGGATAAGTAATTACTACAAAATATTTAAATGTTTTGTTTCAAAATATAATAAAGAAAAGATAAGGGAACATTAAAATGGCTAAAACACAGTCGCTGCAGGATCCTTTTTTAAATGCACTTCGCAAAGAGCATATCCTAGTGGCAATCTATCTGGTAAACGGTATCAAGCTGCAGGGACAGATAGAGTCTTTTGATCAGTTCGTGATTCTTTTGAAGAATCAGGTAAGCCAGATGGTATACAAACATGCTATATCTACAATTGTACCGACTAAATCGGTTAATGTAGCAGCAGTTCCTGAGGAAGAAAATACAGAAGCTGCCAAGACAGAATAAACACTTCGGCAGAATTGCAAAAGCCTGTTTCCGATGATGTCGGTACAGGTTTTTTTGTTTATGCGTGCCTGCTTATAAACCTATAATGTTTCAGCAGATAATTGCAGACAGAAGCCACTATGCAGTCAGCATAATGCAAAAATTATTCTTTTTGTATAAAAAACCTAAATTTTTTTTTAAAATGTAGCTTTCAATGATTACATTTACGGATAATACCTATATAGAATAACCAGAGCATATGGCTGATCAGAAATTCGATGAACGTTTTAAATTAAGATATCTGCATCCAAGGTTCCTGTTTTCATGGTTAGGGATCGCGATTCTAGCTATACTGGCCTACCTCCCGTCCCGCTGCAGGGATGCTATTGCAGACCTTACCTATAAGCCGCTCTCTAAACTGAACGTCGGCTTTAAACGCAAAGCTCTCGTCAATCTGCGTCTTGCCTTTCCCGATATGACCAGTCAGCAGCTAGAAGAGCTGTATGCTGACTTCCTGAGAGTGGGAATCAAGGTTACTCTGGGCTATGGCATTCCTTTTTTCAGAAGCCGTGAGTATCTTAAAAGCACCTACATCGTTACCGGCGAGGAATTTTTAAAAGAAGCAGTAAGTCTGAACCGTCCGATACTTTTCATGGCACCTCATGCCTGGGCGATCGATCACTGCGGTCTCTATCTTTCCGCAAGCGGTCTTAACATGTGCACGATGATGCACTCCTCAAAGAATCAGGTTTATGACTGGTTCATGAACAAAATGCGCCTGAAATTCGGCGGAAAGGTCTATGAGAGGGGAGCTGGCGTCAGATCGGTGCTGAAGGCTTTAAAGGACGGCTACCACTGCTTTTTTCTGCCGGATCAGGACTTAGGAGAGAAAAGCTCCAGGTTTGTGAAATTTTTTGCCGAAGACAAGGCCAGCCTGATAGTCCTTCCTAAAATATCTCAGTTTGGCAATGCGGTTATTCTGCCTATGTTCTCCTGCTATAACGAAGAGCGCAGGAAATATGAAGTGGTTTTTGATCATTATTTTGACAACTATCCGTCAGATGATCTGATGAAGGATGTAAGACGGATGAACGCCTCCATAGAACATATGGTAGAGGGCAGGGAAAAGCAGTATATGTGGTTTCTGCAGATCTACAAATCAAGACCGGGCGGCTGGACCATGTCCTATGCAGAAGCCAGCAAGAAAGAAAATCTCAGGAATCTTAAGGAATACCTTAAGAACAAGAAAGTCGAGGAACTGTCCAGAAAAGACAGAAGCTAATAAGACAGTTCTCCTGATGAAAGATACAGATTAAATATAAAAAAGGTAGTGTTAGTGCAGGAAAATACTCAGTTAGAAACAGGAAGAGCGATTCTTGTTCATGTTGAACTTCCGGATGCTGAGTCTAGAGAAGATTTAAAAGAACTGGTCAGACTTGCTGAGTCCTCAGGGGCAGAGGTTGTCGAGACGATTGAATGCCGCCGGGATTCTCCTGATCCTGCAACTTTCATAGGTTCAGGAAAAGTAGAAGAGCTGGTGGCATCCGTAAAGGCCTGTGAGGCACAGACGGTAATTTTCAATTCAAGACTGTCTCCTGCTCAGGAGAGAAACCTCGAAAAAGCCTGCGAAGTAAGAGTAATGGACAGGGTTGCGCTGATTCTGCTGATTTTCGCGCAGAGAGCCAGAACCTATGAAGGCAAGCTGCAGGTAGAGCTGGCACAGCTTCAGTATGAACAGGCAAGACTAGTGAGAGGCTGGACTCACCTTGAAAGACAGAAGGGCGGCTTTGGTCTGCGCGGCGGACCTGGTGAGACTCAGATTGAGCTTGACAGGCGTGCTCTGCGCGAGAGGATAAGCTCGATTAAAAAAGAGCTTGAAACCGTATCCAAAAGGCGTGCGCAGAACAGAAGCCTAAGAAAAAAGAACGCCGTTCCGGTAGTTTCTTTTGTAGGTTATACCAATGCAGGAAAATCAACTCTGTTCAACCGCCTGACAAGCTCAGAGGTCTATGCGGCCGATCAGCTTTTTGCTACCTTGGATCCGACTCTTAGAAATGTTGAACTGCCTCTTGTCGGCAAGGCGGTCTTTGCAGATACCGTAGGTTTAATAAGACATCTGCCACACGATCTAGTGGCGGCGTTCAGATCTACTTTAGAAGAAACCGTGCAGGCTGATCTGCTTATGCATATAGTCGATGCCTCTGATC
>DMTG01000291.1 GCA_003477345.1 Succinivibrionaceae bacterium
TCTTGAAACTACAAAACTCAGGTAACAGAGTTCAAACATTCATTATCTGTAATATTATTCGTTTGTCTTGCCAGAACAGCAGCAGGAGCTCTTGCTTCCCTTTCTTTTTGCAAGCATTTTTCCGTCTTCATGGCAGCTGCAGCTGCTTCCGAAGAAAACCGAGAAAATTCTCTTTATACCCAATAAAGTAAAAAATACTACTACTGCAATAATTCCGCACAGTAATAACTTTGAAAACATACAAACCTCTTTTAACCATATAAGTTAGCGTTCACTAACTAATTATACCTTATGTTTCCTAAAAAGTTTTGATTTTAAATTGCAACTTATATTTACAGGCCTTAGCTGTCTTGCGCTTAAAGCCTGTCTTTTTAAGAAGTGAAAGTGCTCGCTTCAGTTCCTTTATGCGGTAAGAACGAAGCCCAGACAGAAGATAAAGAACAGAATGACTGCGCAGATTTTCATGGCCAGCGCGCCTCTGGAGGCGTTCTTCTCTTCCTTATGGTATTTTTCAATATAGTCCTGATTAAGCAGATCGGAAGCCTCCATTCTGGTGACTCCGGACATATGCTGTGTAGGTCTGCCTATTACAGCAGGATAGGCTTCTGCCTTATACAGATAATAAGAAAAACCGATACTGTTCTTTATAAATTTATCAATTCTGTAATTTACAGCGGAATTAGCGCCACAGGCCTTGCAGTGATTGATAATACGCTGCTTCATAAGTTCAAGATTGCGCCCTTCGGTATGAAAGGCATGTGCTCCTGAAGCCAGTACCACAAAATCACCTTTTTCAGTTTCCTCAGGTTTTAAGATCCTGAATGTCTCAGGCAGTGCATACAGTTCGTCGTCCTGGGCATCATCCTGACTGGCAGCTGAAACCAGTTTTATATTTACAGCCTCAGATCCGGATACTTCATATTCAACGACTGCCCCGGAAGAGAGCTCGGAATTTCTCGAATCAGGGGAAAAACTTCCTAGTTTAAAAGTTAAAATCTGACCGTCACTGCTTTGAATTCTTCCGTCATCCTTTTCTTGATCCCAGTAACTTATAGTCCCCTGCATGCGCGCTCTCCTAGAATAGTTTTTCTGATCTTTTTATGTAGGCCAAATGCCGTTAAACACCGTAAAGATAATTTCTAATTCTAGCAGAGAACCCAGGTCTTAACGAAAACTATAATTACACAAAAGCCAGGCTGCTTTTACAGTCTGGCTTGAACGATGATTTATGTTTTTTAAGGATCCGTGATTTTACTTATTAAGCTTCCTTTAATTCACTGCCGCTGAAGAATTTCTTCTTAAAGTGTTCAACAATTATGCTGACACCGATAAAAATCATCAGGACAGACATTACAACCAGGAACAGACCTGCACCAACTAACACGGAGTTCTCACCCCACTGCTGCTGCACCACCTGAATAACGCCCCACAGGCTCATAACCATCATAAGCACCATTGGCACAAAAGCGAGATACCACTTTGAATCCTTGCTTAAAAGCCAGAGAGTTATTACCAGGAAAGTCAGCGCGGACATAAGCTGGTTTGAGGCGCCGAATATAGGCCAGATTGAAGAGGCTTCACCGCTTAGAGCCATGCAGACGGAAACTGCTACTATGAAAAAGGATGCATAGTACTTGTTGGTAAAAATCTTCTGCACGAAATTAAGAGGCTTTTCCTGAGTCTCTGCTGCACCTGCCTGCGTCTGTTCAGCATTTTTTGCAGTTCTAGGCATAAACAGTTCCTGACAGATGAATCTGCCCAGACGGGTTGCGGTATCCAGAGAAGTCATCATGAAGGCAGAGATTGCCAGAGAGATAAAGATCTTGGCATAGACAGGATTTATGCCTAAGACTTCACTGAAGGAGGACAGACCTGTTGCAAAGGCCAGAGGCTGATTCTTGCCTACCTCAAAGAAGGTAGCAGGCTCCATTGCCATTACAGCCACCAGTGCCATTATGCCCAGCACGCCTTCAAGCAGCATGGCGCCATAGCCTATAGGCAGCATGTCATTTTCTGACTGTATCTGTTTAGAAGTGGTGCCGGAGGCTACCAGGGCATGGAAGCCAGAGCAGGCTCCGCAGGCAATGAATATGAACAGTGCCGGGATCATGTCAGTCATTTTGCCGTTGGCAGTAACCGCACTCCAGCCTTTAAAGGCATCCATCTTTACATCAGGATTATAGGCCAGAATCGATACCAGTCCTAAAAGGAGCATGGCGTATAAAAGCCAGGAATTTAAATAGTCGCGAGGCTGCAGCAGCCACTGTACAGGGATCACAGAGGCACCGAATATATAGGCAGCCAGAACTATAAGCCAGAACAGAGTTGCCCCTGATTTCTCAAGCCCGAACAGAGACATTACATCCATAGGAAACTCATAGCCAACCCATACTGTAAGGAAAACGAGCGGTACGAAAATAACCGAGGCCTTTCTCAGAGAAAGTCCGCTTAAAGTTACCTTTGCAAATACCGGAGCCATGAAGATGAACAGCAGTGATGCGGTGGCGACCTGAGGAATGGTTACAAACATTCCTGCAATCATCAAGGTGAAAATGGCGACTACCAGTATCAGACAGCACAGGCAGAACAGCAGAAACATCTGACGGCCTGAATAGCCCATCATTTTTTCCATGACAAAGGAGATGGAACGGCCTTTGTTTCTTGCGGAGATAACCAGAGAGGCAAAATCATGGAATGCGCCTACAAACACGCAGCCTACCAGTATCCAGATTAAAGCAGGAAGCCAGCCGAAATAAGCGGCCATGATTGGTCCGACGATAGGACCTGGGCCTGCAATAGATGCAAAATGATGACCTAAAAGCACAATTCTTGGGGTTGGTACGTAGTCGATACCGTCATACTGAGTATGTGCAGGTGTCGGACGTTTTGGATCAATTGCAAATATTTTCTTTAGATAGCCGCCGTAGCCGAAGTAAGCTGCGACAAAATACGCCAAGCATATACAGAAAATTACACTTCCAGTCACTTTATCTGCCTCGTAGCGAAGATTGTTTTATAAATCGAAATAATAAATTTAACCGTGCAAGATTATTTATGTGCGGAACGCAGTATGAAGACAGGTATGTTTTACCTGAAAGAAAAACGCTGTGATCTCAGCCGGTTATAGCGGCTGATTTTTGAAAGAAACCGGTTGTTTCTTAGGAATCGGGGAGAGATGGATAATGTTTTCCCCTACCGCAAGATCTGTGTCATAAAATGATCCTGTTTTCACCAATTATGAACAATAGGCAGAGGTTGTCAACAGTTATTTGCATAAAACACAACTCACAAACAGCTGCATTGCGTTTTTTACAATCTGATTTTTGAAATTAACTTTTTGAATATATACAATAAAGCTCTTTTAACTGGGCTTTTAAAAGAGCTTTTATGTTTTTTTACTGGACTTTAAAAGATATCGGATCTGCACCAGCAAGAGACATAATATCTTCACTGCCTGTTCTGAAACTGCCGTAAGTTCGCATGCGGGTCGTGGCCTCGCGCATATCCAGACGGTTCTCTTCGATGCTGTCTAAGTGCTCCTTTATGGATTTCAAAGTCAGATCTCCCTCAGGCAGGGAGCCAGAGCCGAATAGACAGGAAGGCATCAGGCAGTCAAGCTTATCAACCTTTTTCATGACTGATACTTTGTGAGGGAGAGTTTCACCTGCCCCCACATAATAGGTAAATTCTTCCTCTGCCTCTATATTGAGGGAATCGAAGGTTAAAACTTCAGCTTTGCTCTGCAGCTGTCCGCTGATACCGGCCTTGTACAGCTTTCCTCCGTATTCAAAAGATCTTTCTCCCTTAGGGTATCCGAAGGCCAGAGCCATAAGCTCGCCGAGAAATGCCAGATCGGCTCTGCCGTCTACTGCCAGCAGACGCCATAGTTCAGCATCTTTTAAAGTTACTTTTAATAAATACTGCATTATTGAGAAA
>DMTG01000214.1 GCA_003477345.1 Succinivibrionaceae bacterium
TTATCTTCTTGCTCTTAAAAATCCATTTCTGGATTGGGTAATTGGGTATAGGGCAAAACTCCCCATGGCTGAAGCCAGGGGCTTTTCGGGCACAATTTGGTAAAAAAAAGGCTCAACGCAGAAAACATATCGGTTAAAACTGCAACTGTCCTGTTTAACAGCCTTATATAAGGCAGAACGAAAAGTGCAAAAGTCACAGTTTCATTTTTAGTTCAGAAAACACCAAAAAAGTTCAAAAATAATATTTAATGACATTTGTTTATTAAATATTTTTCATAGCATATAATTTTCGTCATAGTTCACCTTTTCAAAATACAAAAAGGATTTCTTCAATTATGATTTCAGGCAAAAAATTATTCATATCTGCCCTGCTTTGTGCCGGCATTTCCTTATCTGCCCATGCAGATGAGCAGCTAACCTTAAAAATTGGAACTGAACCTTCTTTTGCGCCTTTTGAATTTAAGGATCCTGATTCTTCTGAAATAATCGGATTTGACATCGATATTATGAATGCCATAGCAAAAGAATCCAATTTCAAAGTAGACTGGGTTCAATTGCCTTTCGACGGTATTTTACCTGCTGTTATCACAGGTTCTCTGGACGCAGCAATCTCTGCCTTCGTCATGAACGAAGAGAGAATCAAGCGTGTTGACTTTTCAGAGCCTTATTACACTGTAGGTCAGGGCATCATGATTAGAAAAGATACCAAGGCTCATATAAAAGGAAGCAGTGATCTCGAAGGAAAAATCCTGTGCGTGCAGATTGGTTCCGTTGGTGCAGACGTTGCAAGAAAAGTAAAAGACGCTGATGTAAAATCCTTTAACACCACATCCGAAGCTTATATAGCACTTGATAGAAAAGGCTGTGACGCAATGATTTCTGCTGTTTCAGTGCATGAATATTATTTATCACAGACCAACAACAAGAATTTCATGATGGTTCCTGAAATTATTGATGCCGCAAATGTTGGAATAGTTATTCCTAAGGGCAACCAGAAGATCAAGAATCTGATCAACAACGGCTTTAGAAAAATTAAAAATAACGGAACTTACAAAACTATCTACAGTAAATGGTTTTCTTCTGGAAACTGATTTCTGATGGTTTATATCGTAAAAAAGGTGCTTAATAGCACCTTTTTTAGTATTACCTGCTATAAAAAATTGTTTTGACTACTCCGAAACAGGAGTTCTGTAGTACCAGAAAAGATTTTCTGTAAATAACAGATTGCTCTCTTCTATTACCCTATGCGCACGGCTGTACTGTGCAAGCATGTCCTGGAGCTCTTTCTTTTTGGTTTCAAGCTTTCTGCAGAAGTCCTCTGCAAGATCTTTTTCTAAACCAGATCCTTTCAGCAAAGAAAGCAGACGCTGACGTCTTTTTTCAAACTTTTTTATGTCGTCTAAGCGGTTGTGAACCTCAAGATCTTCAACCATATTCAGTTTATCGAGCATACAGCATTGAGCTTTTTTATGCAGACTTTTAGAGTCTGTTGTATCTTCTATCAGTTTCTGAGTTCGTTCGAGCTGCTTTTTGACTAATAAATTTACTTTATCCAGCGTATCTATGATATTCGCCTGAATTTTTTCACAGTCACAGAAAAGATCCCTGGGATCTTTAAATAAATCTATTCTTTGTTTTATTGAAGCTAATAATTTATCAAGCATCAACATAGCGAACCTTTAATGCAAATCACAACTTATAACAATTTTTATAATTTTAGATACATAAGTTAACAATTTTTATTATCTATATATATGAGTTTAATAGTTATTTTTAATCATTAACAGATCTGGTCAGCTATTTTATGACGAAATTCATATTATTATGCAAATGATTTCAAAAATATTTTTATTTATTTGAAATTAAATAAATTTAAAAAATTAAAACGTTTGTATTTTTACTTGGTCTAATAATTATTTTTTGAACTGAGCCAAGAGTAAAGGATAAAGTTTCAGCAATAGTGCTACTCTATATTTGTATTATTTTTTAAGGATAAGCATTTGATGAAAAGACATACACTGCTAGGTATCGTTGAGGGGTTCTATGGCCGTCTGTATACCGAAGCAAAACGGCATGATCTCTTAAAGAACGCTGCACAGGCCGGTTATGATTTTTATATATATTCACCCAAAAATGATCCGCTTTTGCGAATGAAATGGGAACAGGACATCGATGAAGAATACAGGGACTTTCTGTTTCGCTATGGTGAAGACTGCAGAAAGAGCCACATAGAGTGCGGTATAGCTATTTCTCCTGTAGGTCTAACAAGCTGCTATAAAGAAAAAAAAGAGGTTTTCTTAAATAAGTTCTCCGAGTTGATAAAAGCCTGCAGAGCTGAAATTGCGGCCATTTTTTTTGATGATGTAAAGCTTGATTCACTGACCATGGGACAGGTTCAGAATAACATAATCAGAGATGTGAGCAGTCTGTTGCCTGAATACGTAAAAGAACTTTGGATCTGCCCTACCTATTATTCATTTGACCCGATCCTTGAAAAACTTTTTGGAAAAATGCCTGAAAACTATTTTAAAGAGCTTACCCTGGGCATCGATTCAAAAGTCAGATTCTTCTGGACTGGGGACAAAGTACTATCAAAAGACTATACACAGAAAAGTCTAGAGAACGCCTGCGCTTCATTAGGAAGAGACATTATAATCTGGGACAATTACCCGGTTAACGACGGCAAAAAACTATGTGAACATTTATATGTAGAGCCGTTTCAGGGAAGACGTAACTTAGAGGTATATGCTCATGCCGTAAACCCTATGGTTCAAGCTTATCCGTCCATACTGCCGCTGATTACTCTTCCCGTCATCTATAAAAACAGCGGAGTAAGCTATAGAGTACTTAAAAAGGCAGCCAAAAAGAAAGCCCTGACGCTATTTGGAGAAAGCAGGGAAAGTCAGCAGTTAATACAGGCGCTTTTTTATCTTAATAAGCATTCCTTATCCGATATGGCATCGCAGAAAAAACAGCAGCTATGCTTTTTATGCAATAAAAACGGTTCTCCTGCCGCACTGGAATTTGCTGAGTATCTGCAGGGAAAATTTGCCTTCGACAGTGCATGCCTAACCTCCTGACAATCTGTAAGTAAGTTAAGACAGCAATGTGCCTGTATGCTATCTTTCGGTGTTACACTGTACACCGACTATAGTTCAAAAGCCCTTTCTACTGCTTCAAAATCAATGGAGTACTCGTCAAAATCCTGAGGCAGTACCGGATATGTAGGATTGAGTGCAACCACTCTTGCCGGCAGATAAGGCTTAGCTCCGGTGGTAGGCTCACTTTCTATCAGGACATAGGCCATTTCCGGGAAAAACAGCGGTTCATCATCAATCAGTACTTCATCAGGCATATCTATGCGTTTAATGTAATTCTTTCCAATTGCCTGTCTTTCTAATTCCGAAACTCCCGTATCCTCCCACGGTTTTACGAAATAAGTGATGGTACTTTTATTGTTATGGTATACGTCGCCTTCAAAAGCTCCAATCCTAAAGTGAAGACTTCCGTCATACTGCAGTGCACACAGCTTTAACTGCTGTTCAAGCAGCGGTCTCATGTTTTTCTCTGAATTGTAGGTAAAATAATGCAGAAAACCATTTACTGACGGAAAATCTCTGACTCTAATGTCGTACAGAATAGCCAGCGCAGATTCAGTGTCTACCGGAACCCCAACCCCTGAAAACAGGCACAGAATATAAAAAACAGATCCGGTTATATCGCCAACCTCATGAGCTCTCTTAAACAACTGAGCAGCGGCTCTCGCAGCCTCCTTATCATCGATTCCATACTGGATCATTGAAAGCACAGCAACAGCCGACATAGCAGGACCGTAGCCTTCTCTGGCTGATGCTTTGAAGTAGCGCATAGCTTCGCTTTTGCTGCCTTCTTTTCCTGTTCTCAGCGCTATAAGACCAAGATTATACATGGCTATTTTTTCGCCTTCCTGCGCCGCTGTTTTATAAAGCTTAATCGCT
>DMTG01000020.1 GCA_003477345.1 Succinivibrionaceae bacterium
TGCCGTTGATGCGATCAATTACCATGGCAGCTGCTGTTCTGCCCATTTCTTCAACCGGCTGACAGACTGACGTAATCGGTGTCGGATAAAAGCGGCACCAGCTGCTGTCACCGTAAGAAACTACCGACACATCGTGCGGTACTCTGAAACCTTTAAGATTCAGCGCATACAGGATGCCGGAGGTTATGACGTTGTTGGCCCCTACTATCGCGGTAGGACGGCTCTGCTTAGCTCTCAGCATCAGAATATTGGTCTGCTCGAAGGCCCCGATAAACAGTTCTTCATACGACTGGGCGGCGATTTCATGAAGCTCGGTTTTAACATCGCTCAGTTCAACTCCCAGACAGCGCTGATTGAAGGTATACACTTTTCTCGAGCCTGAAATAAAGGCGATCCTTTCGTGTCCGAGCTCCTTCAAATGGTCAAGGGCCTGCTGAACTCCGCCTTCGTTGTCTTCAATCACGGAATCATAGTTCAGCTCTTCAAGCCTTCTGTCGACCAGCGCTATCGGCATATCTATAAAATCATTGGCAATAGTTCTGCTGAATTCAGCAGTAGGCATAATAACAAGTCCTCTTAAGTTAAGCGGCAGCCACTGTTTTAGGATTTTGGCCTCCTGCGCGCTCTTTTCATAACTGACGCCGATGATTGGCGAATAGTTCTGCGACTCCAGGTAGTCAATAACCGCCTTTACTATTGCGTTCGAAAAGGAATTGGTCAGATCTGCAGCTATCACACCAATGAAATTGCTGGATGTTGCAGAAGAAACATCATCTCTTAATTTTCTGAGATAGCCCAGGCTCTCTGCCGCGCTTAAGACCTTGTGACGGGTTTCGAGGGAAACCATGTCAGGCTTTTTCAGTGCTCTTGAAACCGTTGAAGGTGAAATTCCAAGATCGCTGGCTATCTGTGAAATATTGACCATTTTCTTTCCCATAATTTATTTCGAGATTATATAAATAAAAATTCTGCCGTGTGAAAAATGATCCTATTCTTTGAGGGTCTTCAAATTAGTTTATGCAAAATTTTGCATTAATTATTATCATACCCTAATCCGAGGATAAAAGCTCCAGTTTTTTAAATTAAACCAGAGTGTTTTTTTATCTTATAAATCTCATTTATATTTTTATAAAAAATAAATTAACATCATGTTTTCTAATTTGAAAGCTCATAAAATTTTTTTGAGATATTTTTTAGTGCAGAGAGCACAAAAATTTCATTAGATGATTTTTATATGATTTTTAAGCAATTTCTACACATATGGCAGTTAATGCAAAATTTTGCATTATTTTTTGTGAAACAAAATATTCTATTAATTTTTACGGTGTGCGATTATTCTTTTCGCAAATTTTTGCACCGCTGTCGCGGGTGCACAGACATTAGGACAATTTAAATGAACAAAAAACTTTTACTGTGGGCTATTACTTCAGCCTTAGCAGGTTTCCTCTTCGGTTTCGACACCGTTGTAATTTCAGGTGCTGAAAGCAAAATTCAGCAGCTGTGGTCTCTTTCCGGATCAATGCATGGTCTGGCAATTTCAGCCGCCCTCTGGGGTACCGTTCTCGGTTCCATTTTCGGCAGTATCCCTGCAGCAAAATACGGCAGAAAGAAAACTCTGATCTTCAACGGCGTGCTGTTCTTAGTAGGCGCTATCGGTTCTGCACTCGCCTGGAACGTTACCTCCTTCTTCATTTTCCGCTTCATTGGCGGTCTGGGAATCGGTATCTCCACCATTGCAGCTCCTCTGTTCATTTCTGAAATTGCTCCGGCAGGCGACAGAGGTAAACTTACAGGTCTGTTCCAGTTCAATATCGTATTCGGTATTCTGATTGCCTTCTTCTCAAACTACGTAATCGCCAACATGTTCTCAGATGCCACCGCCTGGCGCTGGATGCTGGGAATTCAGGTTATTCCTTCTGTAATCTATACCGTAATGTGCTTCTCTCTGCCAGAATCTCCACGCTGGCTGATTGTTGATGCCAAGAAAGACGACGAAGGCAAGAAAGTATTCTCTTTAATCAATCCATCAATGTCAGACAGAGAGCTTGACGATCTGGTTGCAACCGTTAAGGCTTCTGCAGCTGAAGAAGGCAAGATGAAGCAGAGCGCATCCAAGTTCTTCTCCAAGAGACTGCGCTACCCTATTCTGTTTGCATTCCTGATTGCTGCTTTCAACCAGCTCTCCGGTATCAACATCATTCTGTACTTCGCTCCAAGACTCTTAGGCCTTGCAGGTATTGAAGATCCAGTTGCTGCTTCTATCGCTCTGGGTGTTACCAACCTGATCGCTACCTTCATCGGTATCCGCTTAATCGACCTTTTAGGCCGTAAGACCCTTCTGCTGATTGGCTGCGTAGGCTATATCGCTTCCCTGTCAGTCTGCACCTATGCCTTCTTCCACTTCGAAGAGCTGAAGGTTGTTTCCAACGCCATTGATACTGCATCAACCTCACAGCAGTTAATCAATATGAACGAGGGCACCGTATTCTTCACTCCAGAAGACAAGAGCAAGGCTGAAGCTGCTTATGAAACTGCCAAGCAGAAGCTCTCTGATTCTACTCAGAAACAGTCTTACACCGGAACCAAGGTTGCCTTTGACGGCGAGACCATTTCCGAGGTTCATGATACCGCTCTTAAGATCAAGCACGAGGCTTCCTCTTCCTTAGGCTCAGTAAGTACTCTGGTTCTGGTCTGCATGATTGCCTTCATTGCCTCTCACGCAATTGGTTCTGGAACCATCATCTGGGTGTTCATCTCAGAAATCTTCCCTAACGATCAGCGTGCAGCAGGTCAGTCCTTAGGTTCTGCAACCCACTGGGTATTCGCAGCAGGCTTAACTCTGATCTTCCCTATCGCCATCGCAAACTTCGATGCGGGCTACATGTTCGGCTTCTTCGCTCTGATGATGATTGTTCAGATCATCTGGTGCGCCTTCATGATGCCTGAGACCAAGGGCAGAACCTTAGAGGAAATCGGCGCAGCCTTATCTTCCAAGTAAAAAAGAATCCATAATTGAAAACGTTGAAGGCATCCTGTGGGATGCCTTCTTTTTGCATAAAGAAATATCGTTAACACTGTTATGAAGCGACTAAAATCAAGTAAAAAAATTAGCGATCTAGATGAGGCATTCTCCTCAGTACAATCGCGGCCTTGGCCACATTTCAATCTATCAAATTTTTGTAATTAATTACTCAACTTTTGCGTTTCAAATTT
>DMTG01000048.1 GCA_003477345.1 Succinivibrionaceae bacterium
ACGCCATCGGACAGTACCAGCTTTATGCCCTGTTTTTTCAGTCTGTTCTGGGCAACTTTGGCAATGTCCTCATCAACATTGGCCATAATGTGAGGAGCAAGCTCTACAATGGTGGTATCGATGTTGAGTTCAGCTAGATTTTCTGCCATTTCAACGCCGATAAAACCGCCGCCGACAACTACGGCTCTCTTAACATCGTTATTCTTTATGTATTCTTTGATTCTGTTGGCATCAGCCAGGTTTCTCAGGGTAAAGGTTCTATCCTTTTCCATTCCTTTCAGATCAGGAACAAAAGGCTGAGCTCCGGTTGTAATCACCAGTCTGTCATAGCTGTGGGTAGTGCCGTCTGCTGTAACAACACTGTGCTCTGCTGTTTTTATTTCAGTTACCTGAGTATTTAATCTTACCTTGATGTTGAAAAGATTCTCGAACATGTCTACTGAAGATACGTGCATATCGTCTTCAGAGGTGATCACCTGCCCTATATAGTAAGGAAGTCCGCAGTTGGCAATTGAGATTTCATCTGTCTTTTCAAAAATCTCAACTTCAGCCTGTTCATCGTTTCTGCGAATTCTGGCTGCACAGCTGGCTCCAGCTGCACCACCGCCGATTACAATCACCTTCATAAAATTAAATCCTCTGCTAAGTAAAATAAGTATATTAGTATATAATAATATTACTATATAGTAATATTGCAATACTTATGCTAAAATTTATCATTATGAACACACAAGCTATAGATGAATATACAAAGGTTTTCAGTGCTTTAGGTCATCCTGTAAGACTGAAAATAGTCTGCGGTCTGCTAAAAAACGGCAGATGCAATGTAAACACCATGACCAGAAGACTCAATGTCTCCCAGGCACTGGTGTCTCAGCACGTAAAAATCCTCAAAGAAGCAGGAATTATCAGTGGCACACGAGAAGGCAACATTATCTGGTACTCAATCTGCTCTGAAATAGCCAGAAAAATCCTCGCAAGCCTTGCAGATGAAATCTGTGAGGATTGATTCTGAACAGATTACAGCTCTTCCGTTAATTAAAATCTGTGCCGTAAGCGGTCTGCTTTATTTCCTGTCAGCAGACCAAAAAATATCTAGCTTACCTATTGTAAGTTCCATTTAACAAATATCCATAGATATTATTTTTTATAAGCTCTCACTACGCTTTCTTTTCTTAATAAACGACACAGTTAACAAATTGGGTCTAAGTTTTAAACAGTTTTGGGTTGCTGGCGCCAAGCTAATTTATAATTTTTTAGACTACAGCTATTAAGATTATTATAAAAAGGGAAACTACTATGAGCGAAGCATCTAATGAACGGCTACTAAAACTTTTAAAGGATATTGATCGCCAGGAGCCTTATAACGATCTTTTAAAAGCCATCAAGGCTACTCACGACAACTATAAAAGTATTGAAAGTCTGGTAGAGGAAATCCGCGAAGACGGTTCAAACACAATAGCAAGACTTATAAAAGGTCCGGTAGATTACGATGAAATCGTCAGAGATGTAGCTATAAAAGTAGGAGTTCCTAAAGATCAGATCTCTCCTGTAAGCGAGGAAGAAAACGAACTAAAATGCCTGTGTCTGGTACTGGAAAAGAACCTTGACTCCATGCAGGTTGCCGACCGAGAAAAAGCGGTAGCGGAAATTGATAAAATTATCGGCGGAAAATACCACAACTACGGTTCACTTTCTACTCTGAGCATCTCCTTTACGCTCATGCAGATCATCAAGACCATCGGCATTGCCCAGTTCAAGCCGCTGCTTGCAAAAATCATCTCCAAATTCGTAGTAGTAAACACCGCAAAAACCGCGGGCTCTCTGGCAGGTTCCAGAGTCCTGGGCTTTGCCATTCCCTTTTTAAACATTGCCTTAGGAGTATGGCTGGCAATCGATCTTGCCGGTCCTGCCTACAGAAAAACCGTACCTACCGTGCTGCAGGTGGCATTTTTAAGAAATCTTTATAAGGAAACAGAAGAAGCCTATAAGAATGCTACTGACGTAGAGGCAGAAGATCCAGATCCTGCCTTCTGATACAAAAAAAATGCAGTTGAATCTGTAAAAGATGCAGCTGCATTAGTTAATTGTCATAGGAGTTTTTAAAAAGAGCAGGTCAAAAAAGACCTGCTCAGATTTTTTCTTCCCAGGCTTATTTTCTGCTGAACAGACGCTTTACAGAGTCTCTGTACAGAGGTGAAAGCAGTCCTATCAGAGCCAGCAGCAGGAAGGTAAAACAGATTGGGCTGGTTACAAAAACAGACAGCGAGCCGTCACTCATCATAAGAGAGCCGGTAAAGTTCTGCTCGGCCAGCTTTCCTAAGATGATACCGATAATTACACCAGGCACTCCCATATCAAACTTGGACATGAAATAGCCGATTATGCCGGCAGCGAACATAATGTATACATCCTGCATGGAATTGGCATAAGAGTAAGTTCCCATCACCGCCATAACGGTAATTATAGGCAGCAGGAGCTGCATAGGAACTTTGGTGACTTTGGAGAACACTCTGATTAGTGAGAAGCCAAAGAAGCCCATTACAATATTGGCAGCCATCAAGGCCAGAAATACGGTATAAACATCGATTGCGTTATTGATAAACAGCAGCGGACCTGGCTGAATACCGTGAACCATAAGCGCACCTAGAATAATAGCCGTAGCGCCGTCACCAGGAATACCAAGAGTCAGCACCGGAATAAAGGCTCCTCCTACGATAGAGTTGTTGCCTGACTCAGACGCTGCTATGCCGCGAGGATCACCCTTACCGAACATAGACTTGTCTTTGGCCCAGGTTTTGGCCTGGTTGTAGCAGATCCAGGAGCTGATGTCACCGCCTGTACCCGGTACGCAGCCAATGAAGGTGCCAATGCAGGAAGATCTTAAAAGAGTCGGAGAAATCAGCTTTAAAT
>DMTG01000154.1 GCA_003477345.1 Succinivibrionaceae bacterium
TTTTCGGGCACAATTTGGTAAAGCAGGTCAATTTTATAGACTGCCACAACCTGTGTATTAAGGTTATAATTATTCTACTGCGCCAGCACTTTCAAAAATTTTCTTACCAACATTATATAAAAATAACAGATTGTTATATTGGAGTTTTTATGAAAATCGGCATTATTGGAGCCATGGATCCTGAAGTAGATCTGCTAATTTCTGAACTTAAGAATCCTAAAAAGTCAGATCTGGGCTTCTGCAAATTTGCTCAAGGTACGCTGGAAGAACAAGAAGTAATTATTGCCAGAAGCGGAATCGGCAAGGTCTGTGCCGGAGCTGTCACTGCCTTGATGATCAATGTTTATAAAGCCGATGTAATCATAAATACAGGTTCAGCCGGCGGCATTGCCAAGGGACTTAAAGTTGGTGATACAGTACTCTCGGACAAAGTTTCCTACCACGACTGCGATCTTACAATCTTCGGTTATGAAATAGGCCAGATGGCAGCTCACGACAGATATTTTATGGCCGATGCAGATCTCGTTGAAAAAGCCCGCAAAGCAGCAGAAGGACTGAAAGATTTTTCTGGGAAAATTGTTATTGGAACTACGCTTTCAGGAGATCAGTTTATTTCCAGTCCTGAGAAAAAGAAATGGCTTACTGAGAATTTCGACAACGCCATGGTAACCGAAATGGAAGGCGCCGCAATTGCTCAGGTAGCATCCGATTTTAAAGTTCCTTTCCTGGTAATCAGAGCGATATCTGACAGCGCGGAAGAAGGATCATCTATTACCTACGATGAATTTCTGCCGCTAGCTGCCAAAAACAGCGCGCTGCTGGTTAAAGCACTGCTGAGAGAGCTTTAGCAACTTTACTCTCAAGAAAAATATTAGTTTGCATTCTGACCATTGAACAGGTAAAAAACATGCCGGAAACCCAAATGCAGTTGCTCGGAATTGATGATCTCTGGTCAGGATTCCTTCAGATAGCAGAACTACCTTCGGTGATTCTGTTTCTGTGCATGCTGATAGAGTTTGCCCTGCCGATTCCAAACAGAATGAGACTAAACCGGTTAACCCCGATTTTTCAGGCAGCTGCCCGCAAGGTAAACAAACGAGAAAATACCCTGTCCCAGACTTATTTTGCCGGGATTATGCTGCCTACGCTGATTATCCTGCTAGTGGCCCTTGCACTGCTCAGCATCGAAGTGGTAACCGGCTTTGACGATCTGGTAGCACTCGTGGTTATGCCCTTTTTGTTAGAATCAAGAGTCGCCATGCTGTGCGCTACAGGAGTTTCTTCTGCACTTAAGGAAGGAAACAAGGCAAAAGCCCGACAGATATTAAAGCCTTACGTATTAAGAGACGTGAAGCCCCTGTCTGCAGTAGGCTTATCAAAAGCTGCCTGTGAAACCTGCCTTATCCGCACTTTCACCTCCTGGTTTGCTATTCTGGTCTGGTATACTCTTGCAGGAATTGCCGGTGCAATCATTATGCAGGTAGTCTGCGTTATGGCAAGAGCCTTTAACAGCAAGCTTTATGAGAACAGTACCTTCGGAGCTGCAATTGCACGCTTTGAGCAGGGTATGCTGCTCCCCGCCGCTATCTGTATCATGGTGCTGAGAATTTTTTCTTTTTCTCCTCTCAAAAGTCTGAAAGGCTGGCTCAACGGAGGCAGATACTACCCGTCCCAGGTTACGGGGTTCATAATCGGTCTTTATGGCAGAGTTCTCAATATTTCCTTAGGCGGTCCTAGGATTTATGAGGGTCAGAAAGTCCGCTACCATAAAATAGGCGGGCAGAATGAGCCCGATGAAAAAAGTCCCGTAAAAGCATTCCATAAAATAAGATTCACTGGAATTTTGTACTGCTGCCTATATGTTATAGTTGATGTCTTTATTTTAAATGATTATTTATCTCTATAAATCATAAAGATATTTTATTTACAACAAATTTTTTCAGTAACAGAAATTTATTACCAATAAGGATTGATAATGGAAAATCGCGACGACAGCAATGAAGATAACTCTTTTCTGTCGCTTCTTGCTGAGGCTGATGCTGCCGCTTTGGATAAAACCGACTTCAAAAAAGAAATCGGACCTATTACAAAGCTAGTACAGGACAAAGTAGCCACGGTAAGCAAAGTTCTCGATAAGCAGACTTCAGATGTCAGAAAAGAAGCTGCCCAGAGAGATGTCCAGCTTGAAACTGAAGACAAGGCATCCTCTGCCTTTGTAGCGATGCTCGAGCCTAACGAGGTGGTCGAGTACAGAAGGCCGGGAGTTCAGCCTTTTATAATCAAAAAATTAAAGCGCGGAGAATATATAGAGGCAGACTTTATAGATCTGCACGGCAAAACCCTGGATCAGGCATACGAGGCTGTAATGCGCTTTATCGGTTTTGCCAAACAGCATGAATTCAGATGCATTCTCATTATTCATGGCAAGGGGGTCAACGCAAAGCCAAAAGCTCTCATAAAAAGCCACGTTGTGCACTGGTTAAAACAGATCCCCGAGGTTCTGGCGTTTCACAGCGCTCCCGAATGGAAAGGCGGCACAGGAGCCGTGATGATTATCCTGAAAAAAGGCGAGAAGGCATCCGCAGAAACAAGAGAAGAATATTCTAGACGCTAATAGCTTTATAAAAATTTTACCAAATTGTGCCCGAAA
>DMTG01000138.1 GCA_003477345.1 Succinivibrionaceae bacterium
TCCAATGCCGGCAATCCCCGGGTTGCTCTCGTTATTCGCGGTCTTCTGAAGGGTACATCCAACATCAATCAGACCATTTTAAAAATTCAGCAGCTCGCGGCAAGTCTTAAACTCGATGAGCCTCCTACCGTACTTATTAACCCGGTGTGGTTTCAACAGTACGGCATTACCGAGGTGCCTACGGTCGTAGCTCTTACCAACCCAGCACCTGAGCAGTCTGGTGACATAAACACGAATAAAACCGTCGATGCCACGCCTGAGTACGCCCGTGTAAGAGGTCTTATAGATCCACACTGGCTTACAGCGCAAGTCACGCAGGGAAAACGCGGCGATTTGGGCACACAGGGCCCCACAGCGGAGATAGAAGAGCGAGATCTCATTGAGGAGATGCAGGAGAGAGCTGACAAGATAGACTGGCAGCAGAAAAAACTTGAGGCCTACAAGCGTGTCTGGAAGAACATCGCCATAGAACCGCTGGAGCCAGCCGAGAAATACCGCAAGCGTCTTTTAGATCCGACCTTTACCGTAACCGAAGATATTACAGCTGAAGATCCGCGCCATGAAGGTCAGTCGGTAACCATTGCCACTAAAGGTCAGAAGATAAATCCTCTGGATGTTAAGAACTTTACGCAGATGATGGTTATCTTCGATCCAACCACTCCTGGCGAAAAAGAATACATTATGAAAAATCTCGACAGCTGGCTTAATCAGCGCCACATGCAACGTTTTCAGGCCAACCTGATGATGACTGACTTTGACAGAGAGGGAGGCTGGAAAGCCTATAGCGAGCTGAGTGACTTCTTTGACAAGCACATCTTTGCGCTTCAGCCCGAGATTAAGACCCGTTTCGCTCTCGAAAAGCATCCGTGTATCGTTTATCAGGAAGGTAACCTTTTTGCAGTAGAGGAGTTTGATATTCATGCTGAACCAAAAGACTAAAAGACTTCTCTGCAATCTGGTGTGTGCCTACGCCTTTACCGGATTAGGCGCCCTTCCCTTCTCGCCCGTACTGGCGGCCACAACGGGCTCCACCAGTGCCACCACTACACCAACGCAGGTAGGCTCTGACCTTACGGATACCAACCTAGGCGGCGCCAATCAGAATACTGCCATCGGTGCCGCATCTGGAGACAGCGAGGTTGACGATACAAGTAATGGCGGCTGTCCAAACTCCGCTCTGATTTCAAAAAAGCTGATTTCAAACACCTGCTGGACGTGTATATTCCCGATCATCACGCTGGGCGTCCCATTAGGCGCAAGTAAGTCTGACGCTCCGTCCGACCGCTACGAAAATCCGTTCTGCATCTGTTATGATCGCAACAACGTGCCTTATTTTGGTTTTACTTATGGCCTATGGATGCCTAGTAAAGCCATTGAGCTCGTTAGAATTCCCGGCTGTATTGTTACCTTTGACGGTATGGAACTTGGTTTTAGTAAACTGGATATGGGCGGGCCTACGGATAATAACGCGACACAGAAAGATGACGTAGATTATTACCATTACCACATGTTTTCCTATCCCCTGCTTATCGTGCTGGAGATGTTCCAGACTACCGACTGCATGAAAGACAAATATATGGATTTTGATATTCTGTATCTGTCAGAGGTGGATCCAACCTGGTCTAATGCAGAAATAGGCTTTTTTACCAATCCGGAGATTATTCTTTTTGCCAACCCGGTTGCCTTGTCCGCCTGTTATGCCGACGCCGTAGCCGCCTCTTTGTTCAAAAAACCGATTAACTCACTGTTCTGGTGTGCAGGCTCTTGGGGAGGAGTTTATCCATTTTTCGGAAAGGCCGGATTTACAAAAGGGCCAGTCCATGCAACGTCACTCTTTCTAGCAAGAGCTATTGCTGCGCTTCACCGACGCGGAATGCTCAAGACCACTTACGGCGAAGACTCGCTCTGCAAAGGCAACTGGTCTTTGCACATTCCAAAAAGCCAGTATAAGTTCACCGAGCTCTACCCCGTTCCTGAAACCCATTCAGCACACGTAATGGGCGAGGCTGTATTCAAGTGGGGTGCTCAGCGAGCAGTGCCGGTAACCGGTGAAGATATTGTCTATCTGGTCTGGACATGGAATGACTGCTGTATGAGTGTAGTCTACGGCACGGCAGACAATTAAAACTCTGAAGGCGGCAAAAAAGCCGCCTTCTTTTCTGCTATCCTGTAAGATACAATATGGAATATATCAAGCCAATTGATATTTACAGATTTTCAATAATCTTGACATAGTACACGAAACTTTATATAATATACACATAAGAAATAACAAAATACATTTAAGCGGAACTATATAAATTTACGGAAATCTGGCTTCCTTACACTAGCCAAAGGATCTGATATGAAGTTTTATAGTACCGTTTCTCCTAAAGCGCAAAGACAATCCCCTTGTAAATTTCTCAGACGCTCAATTGCCTGCGTTCTTAGTGCTTCCCTGTTTCTGTCCGGCTGTTCCTTAATCGGCGTTCAATACGAGTCTCCGATGATGAGTGAGCGTTATGCTCTAAACAAGATATTAAACATTCATAATTTAAAAGAATTCGATAAGAACTTTGAAAAATATTTTGTTGGAAAATCCACCGCCTACTTCAAAACGGTATTCACTGGCGAAAAATACAATAGAGAAATTATAAAAAAGGACGTATTTGGTTCTATTTCTCACTATTACACTTTTCAGGATCCAGACTGCAGTCTGCTGGTTCTTTTCAGCAAGAAAGAAGATAAAATTCTAGGCTTGCGTAGGCCTGTATACAAAAAAATCGACGGAATTGTTGTCCCTTACTACAGAGACGTTGACGATACGCAGGCCATCTATGTAGGTGATGTGGTATACACAACCGACTACATGGGTAGAAGACAGGTAGGAGACGTTAGAGAAAACTACCAGTGCTCAACGGCCAAAAAACGCATGAACGATTTTATTAACTTTGGCGCTGATATTTCAAGGATTGACGAAATGAACCATAAAACCGGTCACGCGAGCATGTGCTATGATCCGGCTTATGCAAAAGAACACAGTGCATGTCTTCTGCCATTGGAATAACTAAACTGCGGCGATATGGAGACAAAAAGCGAGATATGTACAACAGATTATTTAAAGCATTAAAAGCAGCATTTACCGTCATACTTTGTACAGCATTTTGTCTTTCCTTGACTGCCTGTAATTCAATTATTGGCGGTTATAACGGCGAACAGATACTCTTAGAAAGAGCCTGCAATAACAATCCGGAACTTAAACAGTTCAAAAAGGACTTTGATAAATACTTTGTCGGTAAGTCTACAGATCTGTTTAGAGCCGCGTTTCTTGGAGATCATATACCAGAAAAGCTAGAGAGAGGCTTTGGCCCGTTCAACTATTATTATCTGCATTTTCATTCAAAAAACTGCAGTCTGCTGGTTAGATACGATCCTGAAA
>DMTG01000247.1 GCA_003477345.1 Succinivibrionaceae bacterium
ACAGAATACTGCTGCTGCAGCGTAGGTATGGAGGCACACTGCTGGCTTATTGCACTAAGTTCCGTACGAATCTCAGCAAGCACTACTTCCTGCGGAACTTCATAACCGCTTTTTTTGAATACGCAGTACTCGCATACTTTTCTAAGCAGCGGAGCTATTAACGACTCAATATCAGTATTCATAATTCATCTCTACGTTCTACAAAAAAAACAGCTGATACCTGCAGCTTACGAACCGCTTTCAATACTTACATATAAGGTTGCCTTCAAGTCAGGGAAGAGATCTCCTGCGCAGTCTATAACCATGTTGCGCTCTTCAGTAATGTATTTCCAGATATTCTCAGACTGAGACAGCATGACTTTAAACCACAGAGTATGACCTATGGTAGGCAGATACTGAGGAGGATAACGAACCTCTGAGAGCTTTACACCTCTGATTCTATCTGAGAATGATTTCTTATCGATAAGACGGAAATTATCACCTTCTTCAATATCGAGAACCCTATCGCGCAGATTACCTTCGAACTGCAGAGCAAGGAACAGTTCATTAGAAGAGAAGATGCGATCATCTTCAATTTCCAGCGAAAGAAGATTATCAACTCTGGAGAATTCAAATGACAGAGCAGTACTTACACTTCCCTGAAGCAGAATTGCTCTAATTCTTGAAATCAGCAGATTGAAAACCGTATAAGGATCGTCATGATCATATTTAGGAACATCCGCTGCCTGGATCATCGGAGTTAAAGATTCAAGTTCAGTCAGAAGCGTAACCAGTTCAAGGTACAGATCATATAGAGAAATGCGCTCCGGAACCAGCTCACTGTCAAGAATTCTGGCAAATACGCCTACTATTCTAAGCTTCTCAACCAGAAGCATCTTGCTTGCTGCCATTGTTGTAGGATCGAAGCCTTCCAGATCAAACTTGCTGATTATTGAATTTCTAGCGCCTTTAAGCTGGAACACTAGTTCACTTGCCATAGATAAAATCGGGCATTCTGAGGAAAGTGAAAAGAATGGAGGTATATAATTTTTCTCCAGTCTAAGTGAAGGCAGTCCGGCATTTATAGATACCCATTGAACCTTGCACAGCGGCAGATAAGTACATTCTCTGGCATTTTTGATATCTGTAAGAAGAAATGCGTTCATTTCTCTTACCATGACAGGAATTTCATCTTCTGTAGTATTCTCGTCTACTATCTTTACTTCAGACAGACGATAGCGCCCCTTGCTACTGTTCTGCTCAGTTACCAGATTAGGTGCCAGCTCTGAATGCAGAGGCAGTGCCAGATAAATGATAAGCTCTGTACTTGCACTGCTGTCAAAGGTGAGCTCCAGCGGAGCCACATTGCAATTGCCAGGCATACTCAGCTCCTGACCATCCGGCATAATTGCAGAAAAATGTTTTATTACAATGCGTCTTGATGTCAGAGCTTCATTGTCTATCTCAAGATCTATAAATCCATAGGGAAACGGAGAGAGCATGTTTCGCTGCTGTCTGGCGATATTTGTTAAATCATGCTGCATCTTCTGCAGGTGATGAGGCTGAAGAAATAAACCTTCACTCCAGTGAACCTGTTTTTCAAATCTCATTTATAATTCTGCCTTATTTAAAAAATAATCTTATTTTTTGCCGACGACTTCACCGCTGGAATTGACTTCCACAGACTTTCCGTCATCAGGTTCTTTTTTAACTTCTATTACACCGCTGCCGCCTATAACGATAAAGTGTTCAGATGAATTCATAAGCTCCTCTCCATTCATATCAATTATCAGTTTTCTAGGATCATTGGCAGTATCCTTAACTTCATTAACCACCGGCAGGTTTACAATAACGGCAAGATGTGTTGCCCCCTTCTCTTCCCATCTTGCCCAGGCTTCACTGTCACCAGGCAGTTTCTTGCCTATTGTGTCGCCGTCTGTGAATCTTACGGTAACTACTCCTAGGCTTTTGCGAAACTGCTGAGGTGGCGCAAAATATTTATCTACATCATAGGACACCAGTCTTTTCTGCTCAACCTTGGTAAGTCCAACTATATCTGCCTCTAGAGTAGGAGTGTAACCGTATACATCCTGCAGATCAGGAGACAGGTATACACCGACATCGCAGGTAGTATTATCTGATGCGCAAGATGTCAGAACAAACACCCCGCTAAGAGTCGCAAGAGCAGCAAGAAATCTGAAGATATATAAAGAATATTTCATGACAGACTCCTTAACAGTACCGATAATTTGACAGGAACTTTTTTGCAGGAATACATTATCTATAAACCGTTTTTTTTATTTTTTGAATAGCAGATAACCGGTTCCGCCCTTATTATTACAACTACAATCACAGTTCTATTTTATAGTATTATTCAATAATCTAAATTAGTTGGTATCTTTTCTTATATTCAAATTGAGACATAGACACATAAATTTATTTAAATTTAAGCTTTAAGCCTTATTTGAAACAATCTGAAGCCTGCTTTTTTTATTACAAAAACAAACAGACATAGCTCTAAAAGGCTATGTCTGCCAACAGAAATATTTTAAAAGTACGGCAGAGACTGCCGCACATAGAATCAAACTATTCTGTTTATATTAGGAACAACTACCACAGCTGTTGCCATTGGAGCGCCTATAACAGGATTTACACCGGTTACCATAGACGTCAGGCAGGCTGCCGGTCTTCCTTTAACCAGATGTGTCACTGCAGTTGTGGCAGAAATTACTCCAACACAGGCGGCTCCTGCAACAGCGTCGCCCATGCAGGCTTCAGGCAGTCCGTTTACCAGATTGGTAGGTACGCCGGGACCTACAACCACGT
>DMTG01000318.1 GCA_003477345.1 Succinivibrionaceae bacterium
AGAGCAGTCAATACATTATAAAAAATAATAGGCTTGATGCATGGAATAGTTATGTTCCAAAATCTCTGCCATGAGTTGGCTCCATCTATCTGAGCTGCTTCCTTGTACACAGTAGGTACATTTTGAAGTCCTGCAAGGAATATTACTATGAGATTTCCGCTGGCCCATACTGCGATGAGAACAAGGGCCGGTATTACCTGCCTTGGACTGTCCAAAAATCTCTGGGGTGGAATTCCTAGCATTCTGAAGATGAAGTTAAAGAGTCCATAGTTCTGCTCATAAAGCCATTGCCAGCCTTTGAAAACACCTATTGCCGGTAGCAGATAGGGTATAAAGAAAATAGATCTGAAGATAGTTCTTCCAAAAATATCCATGTTTAGAATAAGTGCTATCACCAGAGAATAGATAACCGCGCCGATAACTGCCAAAAATGCATACAAAAGCGTTGCCTTTACAGCACTTGCAAAATACACATCTTTTGTAAAAATCCTAATGTAATTATCCAGACCCACAAATTCAGGGGTGGACAAACCATTATAGCTAAACAAACTAAGTACAAACACTGCTATGGTAGGAAGATAACTTATAAAGGTGATTCCAAGGAATGCCGGAATCAGGCACAAATAGGCACATCTTTCCTCTTTTCTATTATATTTGGACTGAGAAGTACGTATTTTTCTTTTGCCGGATGCTCTTTTCATACTCTTCGCCTCGCTTGTACTATATATCCCCGCAACTTCCATTGTATAATCCCTCTCCCCTGATATCAACGCCGGCGAAGGCAGTTATACTGCACTTTTGACCATGTTTCAAAGGCTATAATAAACTGTCTTCGCACGGCAATGTATTAATTGTTAATTATTTGTGCTGAAAATATCATTTAGCTCATCATAATACTCATCGATAGCTTCTTTCATTGTCTGATCACCAGACCAAACAGCCGAGAATGCTGAATCAAGAGTTGCATTAAACTCGTCTGTTGCATTGATGTAATACCATGCTGTTGACTGAGAATTATCTCTTGCGTAGTCTACTACTGCACTCTTGTACATATCATGGTCAGGATAATTAGGATTATCAATCCACTTATTTGTAAATTCATCATCTGTGTACCACTTATCAAGAATAGGCATCCATGTTCCTGCTTCAATAAGTGACCAGCTGTTTTCTTCCTGGTAGTACCACTTGAGCCATGTCATAGCTTCTTCAGGGTGCTTGGTTGTAGCAAATACCACGTTTGGTCCGCCAGTACAAATTGTAACCTTCTCCTTCATGTAAGGAAGAACGCCTACGCCATATTTAAAATCTGCAGATGGTCCAAGGAAGGTTCCAACATTCCAGGTTCCATCTGTAGCCATAACAACCTTCTTGGAACCAAGTGAGGATTCAAGCGCGTTAGCTGCGCTTGTTACAGGAGGTGCACAGTGATAAACATCTGAAAGGTCTGCAATTTTCTGCAGTGCTTCTACTGTTGCATCGTCATTGATAGTACATTCTTTGCCGTCAGCACTATAATATCCGCCGCCATTACTCTTTGCCCATACTTCAAGCTGCCATGGAAGAGTGTTAACTGTGCAGCCGTAAACATCAACGTTTGCTGGATCAAAGTCTGGACTTAATGCGTTATTACCGTTGATATCAACTGTGAGAGTCTGAGCTATCTTAACAAATGTATCCCAGTCCCATGCACTGTCTGCACTTGCAGGAGGTGTAAAATCAGCAACATTTAATCCCTGTTTGGAACAGATTTCTTCCAAAAGATCTATGTTGTACCAAAGGTTAAGTACCTCATTGGCTGCTGAATAAGCCACAGGTGTTCCCTGATATTTGAAGGTTATGGAATCAAGAGGTTTGGAATCACCTTCACCGTACATTGAGCTGATGTCTGCAAGTAATCCATTCTCTGCAAATTTTAATACTCCAGCTTCACTCATGATGGCTGTATCAGGAAGTTCTCCTGCTGTAGCCATTGCGTTTAACTTGGTTACATAGGTATCATGGTCAATCTTGATTACTTCTACTTCAATTTCATCCTGGGACTGATTGAACTTATCAGCCACCGCCTGAGTTGCAGCAGTCTCTGTCTCATTGCCCCACTGAGCATAGGTAATATGTACCTTTTCTCCAGTGCTCTCACTAGTTGAAGCAGGTGTCTCTGTCTCTGTTTTAGGTGTCTCTACTGCGTTCTGCGTTGTGTCCTGCGCTTCCCCCTGTGCGCTTTGAGAACTTGCACCACAACCTGTTACCAACATTGCCGTAGTAGTAACAACAGTTAATGCCATGCTCAACAATCTTTTCTTTTGCATACTTGAAATATCCTCCTTTAGAAAATTATTTTTCAGCAGTAATGTTCTATCTTTAGATAGAAATATTCTGCCAGACTTCCATCTCTCCAATACCTCTGTTGTTCCAAAAAGCATAGGGAACCGCTCTGATCTTCACAGGCTTCTTAGTAAATCTTGCCTCTCCGTAAAGGCTGCCATCTTCAATGCCAACACTCTTAACCCTGTAGCCCTCATACTCTATCGCCGGTACTTCTCCCGGGAATTCTTCATAAGCTTTGCCCTTTAGCAGATTAGCATCAGTGTCCACGTAAATGTCAGATAAGTTCTGTCCATTGTCCGCCTCCTCCAGGCAATAGACCATAGGTCCATGCATTACAGCAACCTTACCTGTATCAGCCCTGACATTGTGGTCTGCTGCCACAAATCTTGGATGAACCCCCATATTAAGCTCAATCCTGTGTTTACCACCCTTAAGAGCAATTACTGCATAGTTATTGTCAGCTATATAGGAAAGCTTTTCACCATCAAGGGCTATCTCCATATCTTTGGCATAGGCCGGAACTCTTATCCTGATATCTGTAGCCTGCAGAGTAGAAATCCTGATATCTACTGTTCCATCTGTCAAAAGAGCTGACTTAAGCTCCACAAATATTTCCTGACCGGAATTATCCACCGAAAGGGTTGATGATATGAACTGATTAATGTAGATTCCCTTTTCATCACAAGCATATAAATACTGAGAAAGAGAAGCCAGCGTTCTCGCAAGATTAGGAGGACAGCAGGCAACACTAAACCATTTCTGCCTGACAGGTTTAACGTGATCCATATAGGTATTCTCAGTACAAAACTGCGGAATCATCTCTAATGGATTTACGTAAAAATATCTGTCTCCTTCCAGATTCATAGCTGCCAGAATAGTGTTGTACAATACTCTTTCAACTGTATCATAATAGCTTGCATTTTTCTTTAGGGCAGCCATCCTCTGTCCAAACATCATCATTCCCACAGAAGCACAAGTCTCACAATAATTTGTGCTGTTAGGCAGATCGTAATCTGTGGTAAAGCACTCCAAAAATCCGCTGCTGCCAATTCCTCCTGTGATATACATTCTCTTGCCTACCATGTTATCCCACAGTCTGTCACAGGCTTTTTCCATTTCTTTATCCTGCTGCCATTTTGCCAGGTCTGCCATAGCACTGTACAGGTACATTGCCCTTACAGCATGACCTTCAGCCTCCGTTTGTTCTACTGGAGGTTTCTCTGCCTGTGCATACTTCATAGAATAGTTTCTAAACTCAGGAAAGAACTCAGGGCCTTTTCTGCCATCAATCTCATTCTGCAAATAATTAGGTGCAGTTCCCCTCTGCCTGACAAAATAATCAGCCTGCTTTAAGTACTTGTCATCCCTGGTCCACCTATAAAGCTTGATCAAAGCCAACTCAATTTCTTCATGCCCTGGAACTCCAGGAATCTGTCCTTTCTTTGTTCCAAATACCCTGCAAATAAGGTCAGCATTCCTCATTGCAATTTGAAGAAATTTCTCCTTACCAGTGGCCAGTGCATAAGCAACTGCTGCCTCAATCATATGTCCTGAGGTATATAATTCGTGTCCCTCAACCAGGTTTGTCCATTTCTTTTCCGGAGCTGTTATCTGAAAGTAAGTATTTAAATATCCGTCTTTTTCCTGAGCCTTTTCCAAAATATCGATCACCTGATCAATTTTACCTTCAAACTGAGTCCCGCTACCTATTGCAATGCAATAGGCAGCTGACTCTATCCACTTATATAGATCAGTATCAAGAAAAACTACTCCTTGCCGTTCTCCCTCTTGTAGTCCGGCAGCTATACGGAAGTTTTTGATACATCCCGTAGGATCAGTTCCTTCCAGTTCATCATTTAGAGCTTTCCACTGATGAACCAGCATGACTTCACTTACTTTATTGATATAATGCCCGAATAAAGGATCAGTGACTTTTACCTGCTGAAGTTTCAATGGCCTTATTTCTTTTTCCATGCCCAATGCCCCTTCATATTTTTTAGTT
>DMTG01000193.1 GCA_003477345.1 Succinivibrionaceae bacterium
CATATTGAAGCTGCTGTCGGGAATTGCTGCTCCGTTGTCAAGCTTGAGACCGGAATTAAGAGAGGTATATTTACCGCTTGTCTGTACGAGAGAGTTGTCAGGATCCCACTTGGAGATGATGTCACCTGTGATCTGAGCGCCGGTAAGAATGTTGATGTCTTGTACGTAGGCATTGTCTGAAATGTAGATGGAGGCAAGCGATCCGTTCAGCGTTCCAGCAACATTAAAAGTTCTTACCAGTGGTCCGTTTAGCTCATCGAGAAGAGTAGAGGAAGCATCATTACCTGAATAAATATAGGATCCTCGATAGTCATCAGCGTCCAGAAGCAGGTTATGACCAAAATCGAATCTTGCGGCGATGCCTGAGGTACCGGTAGCCTCCAGGGTACCGTAATGGTTGATGCTGTTATTCTTGCCATAGGAGACCAGCAGGGCGTTGCCGTAGTCGCCGTTGGCAGTAACCTTAACACCGCTGTTAATGGTCAGAGTATTGGAACTTCCGTCAATTCTGATGCCGGTGCCGGCGATACCGTCGGCAAGAAGATCGGCTGCCTGATAAACAGTGTTGTTAGTGCCATAAAGATGCAGGCCGACACCTAGAAGCGTGGTATTAGACTTGCCTGTTATATAGGCAGTACCGCTGCTGTTTCTGGCATAGAAAGGATTTTTGTTGGTGTAGGTCAGTCCGTCGTTGTAAATGGAAAAACCGAAGAAATTGCGGCGGTCTATGGTGTATCCGATATCCTGAAGTACGGCAAGCTCAGCCTCCATGAAGCTTGCCCAGTTGCGGTAGGACTGATGGCTCATCAGGGAGTTGCGCAGTTCAAGATGCGAGAAATCGGCTGCAGTTTCTTCATAGGCTTCAATACGGATCATGCCGTCTTTGATGGCATCAGGATTCGCATCTGTATCCGAATTTGCAGCATTGCCATTGATGGTCATAACCTCGGTTACATTATCACCTTTAAACCAGATACCGTAAGTGCCAGTATTCATCTGTCCAGCTACAAAATATCCCTGATCTGAGTACGCACGTGCCGTACTAAGAGCAGTAGTATTAGGTATACTCTTTACATATTCTGTTGAAGACAAAGAAGTAAGTTTTGTACCGAAATAGTCCTGCAGATGTCTGTCAAAAGGAGATAGAGCAAGCACTGAACCAGTGGCACCAATATAAGATGTAATTCCCAGAGCGTGGCCCATTTCATGGATAATGGTAGCGGTTGCATCATTAAGGCCTGTAAGCGGAATCTGAGACCAGTGATCGGCAAACTTTCTGAAGCCAGGACCTAACATAATACTGGCGTTTTGTTCCATTTTTACATTGTCTATTATCAGCCTCTGCATTGCTGTATAGACATTCATCTGATTCTCTTCACTTTCGTTAGGCTGACTGGATGCCTGCGCATTATCTTCGGCAAAGGTGGATACGTTTATTTTTACAGGAGAGGTGTTATTGGCGCCGTCTCCCAGGATACTGGACCAGTACTTTCCTGCATCGACAATTCCCTGCTTTTCGGTGTCAGTAAGCTGCCAGGTTGAGTAACCAGGATCCTCTGCCTTGCCTTTAGCATAGGCTTCCTTATCATAAATCTCACCCTGATTGTAGAAAACATACTGAATGCTGCTTGATCCAAAAGGGATACTGAGAGTATCGGTTGCGTATGCAACAGTAGTTCCTCCAAAAGTAATGCTCATGGAGGCTATCAGCGAGTAGTAGAAAATCACATGTCTGCGCATATTTGTAACCTTGTAATTCTGTGCCAGATTAGAAGATATTGCCGGTATTTTTGTTAGTTAACGGTAAATATTAAAATTTTTTAAGTAAAATTATTACTGTTAAGCAAAGGTTTGCTTAAAACGTTTGCGCGCATTATACATCTTTTAAAAAATAAAAAGAGAAATGTCTGGCAGATTATTTAAATAAAATTTGCCTGCAGAAGTCGTAATAAGAAGGCATAAAAATCGCAATTCTGTTTTTGTTATAACGTAGCAGTCCCGCACTGACCTCTTTGAATTTACTGCCTGTTAATTTTCTATGAATACACAGGTGAGAGAGTTTAGTAAGACTCTTTTTAGAAACAGCAGAGCTTTATGTGCCAAAAATCTGGTTTGAGATTAAAGGCTGTCGCAGGGTCGTCAATTATTAATAAGATCAAAATTGCTAAAACAGACAGAGAAGACTAGAAAGACTTAATATGCTGCTCAGAGGGATTTTTCAGGAGAAAAAGCTGCCTTATTAATGTTGCCTATTATTTGGATATAATCACGGATTATTGCATTTTTCTTATATCAGATCACAATCTGATATCTTCTAATTGCTATATAATTTCAATTACTTATATATCAGAATAAAAAAAACAACTAATTATTTACACTGAATTTTTTATATTCAGCTGTTCGCTCTAGCTTTACTAAACCAGGTTTTCTCAGCACTATCCTTTTGACTCAAGGAGCAGTAAATGAATACAAAGGTAACCGGAATCGAAGTGTTTCTTGACGGCAACGACTCAGCGGCAGCTCTGCTGTTCGGTGAACATGAGGCATTTGAACTGGAACTTGATGAAGGCATTTCTGAACTTTACAGTGGAACTGTAAAACTATACGCTGAGAATGCGGTGTATTCAGAAGGACTCTTGCAGCAGATAGGCAAGAGGATTTCTGTTTCTGTCAAGTTAACTGAAGAATTAAAAAGCCAGCAGTCTGATTTTAAAAGCAACTATCCTTTCACAAGGCATATAGATGCCGTAATAGATAAAATTGAGCTGATTGGCAAAGCGTATGTTGCGGCAACTGACACAGACAGCGGCGATGTTTATGAATATGCGATAGATTTTGTATCCCCCTGTGAAATCCTAAATCATACCTACAGTAAATACTCAGATAATGATGTCAGCGATCTGCTCTCAAAATTAAAACATATTTTCTCCTATCCTGAGACTGCGCTTAAGGATTCTGCCGATTCGCCGGATGCAACTGCTGTAAGCCTCTTCTGCCTGAATGAAGATTCTCTAAAGGAAAATCTGCCGAAAGCGCTGCTTATGCAGTCAGGCCGTAAACCTCTGATGTATGTAATAAACCGTCTGCTGCTCTCTTATGGACTTAATTATAATTTCGTTCACTCGGCTGATCACAGCAGACCAAATCTCTATCTGAGCAGGGGCTACGGAGTTAACCTCGGCAGCAGCATAACCAGCAGTTATTTTTCAGAAAATATTGAAAGTAATTATAATTATGACAGAGCGCTGATTATAACCTGCGACCGATCTGATGATTCTACGCCGGTACTGGATTCAATCCGTATGTGCATACGAGCCAACTCCCCTGATGCTGGAGTAACCCCTCCTGGTCCTGAAGATTCCGGTTTACTGTATGTAAAGTATTCTGATCATGAGAAAGGTATTGCTGAAGTCAATTCCGCCCTGGAAACAGAAAAGAATTTTACCGACAGATCCAGAAGAGAGCGCTGTATATATAAGATCAGGGCCTCTCAGATTATCTATACTCCAGGAACAGTAATTGAAGTAAAACGCTATCTTGGAGATGAAGTAAAAGTCATTGTCTCGCATGCAAAACTGCATGTCAGAGCCGAACTGTCTCACCGTTTTGCTCTGGCAGATTCTCAGGAGCCTAGTGTGGCTGTTCTTGCAGATGCCTATGAATTCAATGACAGAAATCCTGGATCTTTTGTGCAGATGCAACCAGACAAAAATGCATATGGCGGGGAGTCTTCATTCTCGCAGCCGCTGTCTGCTCTGTTAAATCCGGTGGTCTCCTCTGCGGTAACCTTATTTGAGGCGGTTGTATGCGACGGCAGCGGAAGATATACGGGGGTCTGGGATGATGTGTCAAATGAACCGCTTGCAGGTTCCATCTGTCTGTGTGTGGGCGACAACACCTTAAAGCCAAGCAGATTCTATGCGCTCCTGTCTGATAAGAAGATTGTTCAGGCAAAACTGACCTCTACGGTGGCATTCAGTGAAGTCTTTAATTTTCCGAGAATCGGTCAGAGGATTCTGCTTTTATGCTACGGCAGTTCCTATTATCTGCACAGTTTCATGTCCACTGAGGATACCCGCACTCCCAACACTCTGTCCATGAAGGCTAGAAACAGTGCAGTGGCTGCTTTGAAGCTGCTTTCCTTTAAAAAGGAATCGAGCCGGGTTCACGTCTGGAGCAGCGATCCTGCGATGAATAAAGGCAGCCCTGATTATGAAAAGCTCAGGCACGGAGTCGATTCATCCATAAAACTTGATATTAACAATGATGCCTATGATGTAATCAGGAAAAAAATCTTCTCAGGTACCGAGAATGATTTGGTCAAGCAGATGAATGAGCAGGAAAATACTCACATCTACGACGAACGCTATGAGGGCGTCAGCCGCATGCTGCCTGAATACCAGCACGGACTTTCTGAAAGCGAGCATCCTATGCTGTTCAGGGACAACTCGCTTAAAGACCGCTGCTCTGAGGTAAAGAAGGTATTTGATTCTCTGAGCGATGAAATAGAGGAAAAAAAGAACGAGGTTTCAAATACAGAAAACGAAATCAATAAACTTACAAAACTCATTAGTGCTACCAGAAGTCAGGGGCAGTCAGCCAGAAATGACAGAGAGATTGCCTCCCTTGAAGAACAGCTGCAGTCCCAGAAGACCATTAATGAATCGTTAAGGGAGCTTCTGAAGTCTTTAAAAGA
>DMTG01000228.1 GCA_003477345.1 Succinivibrionaceae bacterium
GGCAATTCTAATAACCTGCGGATGAGTGATTTTGGTGATCTGCATGGCTCCGGTAACTTCACTGTAGGTGGTTACAGGAGGTCCGAAGAAGAAGGCTGAAACAAAGCAGGCCACGCCGTCACCCAGCAAGGTTTTATGCAGACCAGGATCTTCTGTGAAGTCTTTCTGTGCTACAGCACTGACTACGTATACGTCACCGATATGCTCGATAACCGGAGCAATGGAAACCGGGATCATATACAGGAAAGCTTCCAGAGAGAACTGTGGCCAGTGGAAATCTGCAATGCTCGGTACCAGAGCAAACCAGGAGGCATCAGCTACTGCCTGAAAATTCATCTTGCCCTGAAAAAACGCAAATATGCAGCCGGCTATAATTCCTACAACTACAGGGATCAGTCTGAAGAGGCCGCGTCCGAAGGTCAGCACCAGAATTGCCGAAATCAGGGAGACAATAGCCAGTGACCAGTCATCCTTTGCCATATTGACGGCGGTAGGCGACAGGGATAGACCTATGAGAATAATAACCGGTCCTATAACGATAGGAGGAAACAGTCTGTCCAGCAGTTTGCGCCCCTGCCATCTGATAAGCGCTGACATGGCAAAATAGACCAGTGATACAGCAAAGATGGCGGCGACTGTGCCAGGCATACCCCATTGTTTGGCTGCATATATCATAGGTGCGATAAAGGCAAAGTTACTGCCGAGGAAAATCGGGACTTTTCCTCCGGTAATAAGATGAAATATCAGGGTTCCAGTACCGGCGGTGAAAAGTGCAGTTGCAGGATCAAGTCCAACCAGCAGAGGAAAAAGAACGGTAGCTCCAAAAGCGACGAAGAGAAACTGCACGCCTACAATGGTTTTGCGGGTAGCAGTCAGATTTTGCATGTCCATAGGCTCTCAAAAGAGTGATTGTTTTTTCTGTTGCGCCAGCAGAGATCTGACTGCCTGTTTTCAGATAATTTATACAGTTAAGACAGAGATGAGCTTAAGTGTTTATATACTGTAAACGGGGCACTGGCAGACCTGCCTGTTCAGAAAAATACAATTTTACTTATAACCAAATAAGTGTCAATCTAAATTTTACAATCTGTCTATAATGATAAATCTGCACCGTTTTCTCATTATGATGGTGGAATATATACAGAAGAAAAATCTGCATTTTTGAAGAGATAAGTTCAGGATAGCTGCAGGTAATTTGATAAGATATAAGATTAAACACGGTTTTTATTTATATAAAAAAGTCGAGTACAGAAGGAAATCAGCATGCCAAGTTTAAAAGGAACACAGACCGAGAAGAATATACTTATTGCTTTTTCCAGGGAATCTCAGGCCCGTTCTTGCTATAACTTTTATGCAAACACCGCAAGAACTGAAAGCCATATGCTGATATCTCAGATATTTCTGGAGACAGCCAATGAAGATAAGGAAATCTCAAAAAGACTGTATAAGTTTCTCGAAGGCGGAGATGTGGAGATCACGGCAACCTACAAGGCTGGCACCATTGCAAGTACTCAGATAAATTTAGAGGCCTCAGCCGCTGAAGAAAAGAAATGGCAGGAGGCTTACGCTGAATTTGCAGCTAAGGCGATAGAAGAAGGTCTGCCTACAGTTGCCGAGGTGCTTAAAAATATTGCAGTTGTACATAAGCAGCATGAAAAACAGTTTAACTGCCTCTGGAAGAGTCTGGGCGAAGGTACTTTATATAAAAGAGAAGAAGCGGTTGAATGGAAATGCCGTAACTGCGGCTTTGTAGTAGAGGCTCAGGAAGCTCCGGAGGTTTGTCCGTGCTGCGCTCATCTGCAGGGATACTTTGAAGTTCTGCAAGATTGTTTCTAAAAAACAATAGGGGTAGATCAAATTTTTTATATTTTTTTATAAAAAAACTTGCAAAAAATAAAAAATGTGATATTCTTCACATACTCCTTATGTTTGTTTGATTGTTCGTCCCCTAGAAAATTCTAGGGGATTTCTTTTTATTAGCAGACCTCATTTTTCATCCTAATTCATATCTAACTGTTTTAATGTATCTTTTATGCAGTAAGCTGTGCATCCGGCTTTAGGCTGACTGATATTCGTGTCTTCTTTTTTCTATTGGCATGCCAGGACAGGTAAACAGTGATACTAAAAGTTTCCTTGTTAAATATTGGAATACTCTCTGGTAATCGCATCTGTCCCCGGTTTTTTTGCTAGAATAGGCAGGATAAAAATAATATTCAGTCATAAGATTATTAAAGATAAATTAAGCAGTTATAAAAAAAAATCGACTGTGAGAGACCAGTTAGTACTGGAATAAAGGAGATATTCATTTTATGAACAAATCAAATACACTTTGTTCTTTATCATTTGCTCTGGGAATTGGTATTGCCTCGTCTGTTGCACTGTCAGGCTGCGCTGCTCTGGTTGTTGGCGCAGGTGCCGGTACTGCAGGCGCAGTAATTGGTTCTGACAGCAGAACTGTAGGACAGATGGCTGATGATGAAAAAATAGAAATCGACTCCAGGGAAATTCTCAAGAGCGATACCTCTCTCTCTGACAGACAGTCATTCAGTGTTGATGTGGTAAGCGTTAATGGTCAGGTGCTGCTGGTAGGTCAGACAACCAATACTGCGTACCTGTCAGACTGCATCAGCAGAATAGAAAGACTGAACGGCGTTCGTAAAGTCTACAACTATGTAGAAAATAAAGCTCCGGTAAGTGCAGGAGTAGTAGCCAACGATACATATATAACCTCCAAGGTCAAATCAATGCTTCTGGTAGGTGAAAAGATAAGCTCCGGAAGATTCAAGGTGGTTACAGAGGATTCCAACGTTTATCTGATGGGTTTTGTAACTCACGACGAAGCAAAGCGTGCTATCAATCAGACCAAGAAAGTAAGCGGTGTAAAGAAGATATTTACAATCTTTGATTACATGAATTCTCCAACTGCCGAGTCTTCATCAGGATCATCTTCATCTTCCGAGCCTGAGGTTACATCGCTGAATAATGAGAGCAGTTCACAGGTCAGAAGTTCATCTTCTTATGCAAAGGAAACCCAGTCTTCTGTAAATAATGGCGGTGCCTCCATTGTGGAAGATGATGATCTGCTTGCACCTTCCCAGCCTGCAAACTGGTAGCGGGAGATAATCCATTATAGGGTTTCAAAATCTACTGTTAGGACACCATATTTCTTTCTGGAGCTAGGTCTGCCGAATGAAGAAGCTCCTGAAATCTGCATTAGTTTGGATATCCTCAGGTGGTCAGCGAACCGAGATGAGCGTCCTGAAGTGTATGTTCATACTCTGCTGAAAAACAAGAATCTTTCCCGCGTCAGATGGAACAATGCCGCATCATTAGGTGTGACGCGCGAAGTGCTGGAACGAGACAATCAGGATCTGCCTTCTATCGAAGATATGAAGGAGGTTAACTACCTTAAAAGCAAGCGAGTGATTGTCTTCGAAATGCAGGACACAGAGCCGTGGGTGTCTCTCTTAAGTTCTGCCAGCATAGTGATCAGCATAAAAGATCTCTGGAAAGAGGTTTATGCAGACAGTGAAAAGGCAATGGCTTGCAATACGCTACCTAAGATGCTTGAATATCTGCATCTGCCGAAGGACGATACTGAAAACAAGCAGTACACGCCATTGCAGCTGAGACTGCATGCAATTGCCGCCATATGGTATCTGCTCACTACCTACAAGGCGCATCCTGAGGAGAAAAAAATCAGGGACGGTTTTGCTCTCAACCAGATCTGGCCAGTCCAGAGCGTTGATGATGAATGGTTCCCGGGAGAACCTAAAGTTTTAGCCCAGATTTCTCCTGTCGCGGCCCGCAATTTCTTCAGCCACAGCATTTACGACCACATAGACTGGTACAGTCAGTACATTTATGCCCATGACTGGGTATTCAAGCGTAAGAACTCCTATAAGGAAAATCTGCGCGGCCAGGTGGAAATGGCCGACTTTGTGTTTAACAATGTCCTGGACCTGAATATGCAGCTGTGGGTACTGGTTTACTACAGTATATTCGCAAGGCGGACCAATTTTGCACTGGAAATTGTTCTTAAGAAAGGTGTTTTTTCGTCGCTCTTAGACCATGTGCGCGATGATTTTTCAAAGTTCCTCATAAGACATCTGGAAGATTTTCTGTCAGATAATCAGAAATACCGTCTGGTTCGTTCAATAATGCGCCAGAGTATAGATGATCGCTCCCGCTGCAGCTATACAGACTATAACTACAATAAGTTAAGCACCTCGGACAGTCCTGCAGTTGCGCAGTATTCTTTCAGAACGGTCAAGGTTAAAGGCACTGGAGTTAAGTGTTTCTGGGAAATCAGAGGACGAAAGGGCGAGATTTTATACAGAAGAAACGAGATCTCAGGAATTGATGACGAGAGACAGCTCTGTATTGATGAAGTTAACAAGCTCTTCAGGATCTTCCTAGAAGAGATTAGACATCCGTTTTCGATTTTCTGGGTGCGTGAACCTGAACAGGGGTGGATTCAGTATATTACCGGACAGTCCTGGCCGGAGCTGAAAATGGTGCCTAGAGCATCAGATTCAAAACTGCTTAAATACACAAGACAGATTATTTCAAACATAATAATAGAAGAGAGTATGCCTAGCATACAGAATCTGAAGTATACCTTAAAAGAGATAATTGAAGAGATTAATTCCTACTCCGGAGGAAAAGAAGATACAGTAAAACGCTTCACTTTCCTGGATACATCTATCGAAGTCTGCGTAACCAGAAGAACTCATACCTCTCTTTTAAAAAGGCTGCTGAGGCTGCACTGATGCATAATTCATTAAAAAAACTGCTGTTAGGTTCAGTATTTATGGCGTCACTGGCTGTTGGAAAAGATGCTCTGGCAGCAATAGACATTTACGGAACCTATAATAACGGCTGTATTCGCGGAGCACAGGCGCTTAAAAACGGCGATCACTATACTCTGCAGAAATGGGGACCTGGTAGAAATTTCGGACATCCAGAGCTTATCGATTATATTCAGAAGCTGGCGCTGCGTGCCAAACAGGAAGGTCTGCCTGAGCTGCTGATTGGAGATCTGTCACTTCACTACGGTGGACCTTTTGGCGGCGGTTCAGCTCATGGAAGTCATAATATCGGGCTGGATGTAGATGTATCCTTTGATTTTAATTCTCCAAAGAAGTCCAAATATGAGCTAGAGCATCCTAAGGATGTGTTTATAGTCAACAGGAAAAACAGGCCGACAGAGGACTTTACAGCGGATACAGTCAAGCTTCTGTATCTGGCAACTCAGGATGAAAGAGTAGAAAGAATCTTTGTGGCCCCTGGTATCAAAAGGCATCTGTGCGAGCTTTACAGTGATTCTGACCGTTCCTGGCTTAGAAAAATAAGACCATGGTTTGGTCATCGTGCGCATATGCATGTACGCTTAGGCTGTCCTTTAGATGCGCCATACTGCAAGAAGCAGACACCGCCGCCGCAGGGAGACGGGTGCGGAGCCGAGCTTGCCAGCTGGTTTCAGCCGCCGCCACCAGGCAGCAGCAAGCCAAAGCCAAAACCGAAAAAGGTTCTGCCTGCCCAGTGTAATGCGGTATTGCAGGGCAGATAAAAAAATCGCTCAGGTAACGTACTGCCTGGGCGATTTTTTGATCGGTGTAAAGACGCGGACTGTTTTGTTGAATATCTGATAAATGGTCTATAAAGCAGCCATAGAGGCGATTTTCTTTATATCTGCAGGAGTAGTTCTGCAGCAGCCTCCAATAATGTTTGCTCCAGCTGCGTACCATTTCATGACACTAGACAGAAACTCCTCAGAACTTCCAGACCAGGTCTTGGTTACAGGATCGTACTGCTCTCCGGAGTTTGGATAGACAATAATAGCTTTTCTGGTCACTGCCCGTAAATTTTTAACAAGAGATTCAATGTACTTAGGCTGTGTACAGTTAATGCCTACTGCGGCCACGTTTTCAAGAGCATCAAGCTTTCTGCCGCATTCTGAAATCCCGGTGCCGTCGCTTATGTGTTCACCGTCGCAGCAGGAGAAGGATATCCACATGGGGGTCTGTAGGTTCATTTCGTTTAAAAGCTCTGAAACTGCCAGAGCCTCAGACAGTACCGGGACGGTCTCAAGAGCATAAAGATCAGGTTTCTCTTTTGAAATGATCTCAATTCTTTCTTTATGAAAGCTTTTTAAATCATCAAAACCTGCTTTGTAGTCTCCGCGATATTCAGATCCGTCGGCAAGATAGGCGCCGTATGGCCCTAAGGAAGCGGCAACCTGTGGAACGGCACGCTCAGAGTTTAGAAAATCTTCTGTTTTTATAAAGGAGTCACGGGCCTGCTTTGCGATTCTGACTGACTTTGCAATCAGATCTACCGCTCTCTCCTTAGAAATATTCTTTTTCATGAATCCACTGACCGTAGCCTGATAGCTAGAAGAGGTGATGATATCCGCTCCTGCCTTGAGATAGGATAGATGCACTTTTGCTATCATGTCTTCCTTGTCTATTAGGGCAAGGGCAGACCAGAGCGGATCGTTGATATTGATGCCCAGTGCCTCCAGCTCGGTTGCAAATGCTCCATCCAGTACGGCAAATTTG
>DMTG01000012.1 GCA_003477345.1 Succinivibrionaceae bacterium
GAATGCGGCAGCGGGCAGCGCCAGAGCTAATCTTGACAGCGAACGGTATTTGCTTCTCAGGGGGAACAGGATGTTCTTTACGCAGGCCGTCCAGCCAAGACTGACCGCGATTATGGTATTTATGAACAGCGTATAGAAGAATTCAAAATAGATTATGCTGAAGGTTTTACTGTTTATTAGAACAAACTTTTCCAGTATTTCAGAGAAATTTAAGGCAAACAGAAAGAAAATTGTAGTTTTGAAGAGGATTGCCTGATGATCATGCATCCTGGCAAGATTGGCCAGCACCAGAAACAGTACAAGAAGACTTAATATATTTGCCTGAACCAATAAAAAGAAATCATGCATCATCTACCTATAAGAACAGATTATCTGCGCCGCTGTAATTATATTTATATACCGCGGCTTATTAATGACCACGGCATTAGACAAGTTTACTATTTCTCGCAGGGTAAGTAGGATTTTATATTGTTATTTTGTGAACACTTCTAAAATGCAGAATTATATTTTCTG
Organism: Succinivibrionaceae bacterium; assembly: GCA_003477345.1. Taxonomy (GTDB): domain Bacteria; phylum Pseudomonadota; class Gammaproteobacteria; order Enterobacterales; family Succinivibrionaceae; genus Succinivibrio. Next base: position 514 of record DMTG01000012.1, read on the forward strand.
TTTTTTCTGCTTTTTATCTGCATACATAGCTTTGTCAGCAATATCGATAATAGAACGTATATCTCTTATAGAGCCACCAGAAGCACCTTCAAAGGCAGCAGAACCATAGCTCATGGTTAAGTTAAACCTCTTGCCGTGCGCAGTTTCCGCAGCTACCTCCATATCAAGAGATTTACAGATTTCCATCTCGGTGTTCAGATCTCCTTCATAGATCATGACGAATTCATCACCGCCGTATCTTGCAACAAAGCAGTTATACTGTCTGGCAACAGTTTTAAGAGCTCTGCCCAGAGCTCTTAAGGCATTGTCCCCTGCTATGTGGCCGTAGGTGTCATTGATGTCTTTAAAGTCATTTAAATCAATAAGTATCAGTCTGGCTTTTTCTGATCTTACAAAAGTATTGCCATTTATGACATCGCTGGCATACCTGAAAAACTGAGCCCTGTTATTGACACCTGTCAGCATATCTAAAGATATAACCCGATTCTTCAGTATAAGATGGATGTACAGCATGGCCATGGCTATTCCCAGGCAGAAGACAGAGTAGCCGTATGCCAGCTGCAGGTAGCCGAAAACAATCGGTATAAGACAGCACAGAGAAATCATGCGCAGAGTGGCGCTCGCTTCATAATGCTCTTCGTAAAAAGAACGCTGGAAAGACATCAGAACAGTCAGAGTCATGTAAAACAGCGGTATGGTGCCCGAAAGATTTCCCAAAGGTCCTCTTAGATAGCCGCCATCAGCTAAAACCGTAAACAGCCAGCCGGTTGCAGGCGTCATAACCGCCGCAAAGGCCATTAGCAGCACAGGGAGGATATAGAGAATTCTCAGAGCCCTATTGGTAATAATGCCCGGCAGCACGGTCGCTCTGACATACATAAACCAGTAATAGGGAACGAAAGCCATTTCTATGAAATAAAACACGTTTGCAAGGGTCTGCAGAAAATTTAATTCAGGAACCTTATAGCTGTAGTCGTATACAAGTTCAGAGCCCGACATGACCAGCATATTGAAGATAGCGGTTGACAGACTGCGGCGTTCATAACTTTTAAAAGCCCTGTGGTCGATGTATATGATTATAAGAATCATCACAGGGACGATGTCTTTTATGAACAGTAGAAAACGCATATCCATCATGCAGAAAAAAAATCCTCTCGGGTGCTCTAAATCAGCAGATATTATATCTCTAATATTTATATATAAAATAAAGCACATCTATTTTTTATAGCAGATGTGCTTATATTGCTATATAATATCAGATTTTTTATCTTGATTGTTTTACTTTGCAATTAATTTTCAGTTAGCGGTTTCTTACCTGACGTCTGGTTGATCCGATATCAGTTTTCCCGGAAGCCCAGTTCTGCATGGCAGATCTGCGCTGATCGCTTCGGCGTTCTCCCTGCATGCTTTCCAGCTTTTTTTTACGCTTGTACTGTTCTATAGAAGAAACATCTTCTTCTCTAGCCCACTGACTTAAAGCCTTCAGATCTTTATCATCAAGCGTATTATGCCCTTCTCTCAGCTCTTTTTCAGCAAGCCGGACGGCCCCATGCATAGAAGCTGATTCATAGTAATAGCGCTGTCTTTTAGCCTTGTTCTCAGGAGACTCATATTTCTGGGCTCCTGAGGCAATAGCCCGCCTCTGCACTGAACTTGCTCTGTCATTTAAGAGCTCATTTCGAAGTACAGATCTTCTATTGTCAAAATTCGAACTGTCTGCATAACAATCCTGCGATACCATTCCAGTCAGCAGAAAAGCTGCAGCTAACGCCAGGATACTTTTTTTCATAAGACAGATACCCAAAAAAAACACTTTCTCTATAATAAAATCTAGTAAATAATCCGCTTTTTATCAAGAAAAAAAATGCGAATTATCTATTAGTTGACCATTAATTTTCAAAAGGAGCCGGATCACCTGCGCCAACTCTTCTGACCACCGGTCCCTCTTCTTCGAAGCGGATCACCGTGGTAGGAGTTGCTGCGAGGGTGCCGCCGTCTACAATGACATCCACCAGTTTGCCTATGCGGTTGTTGATATCAACAGGATCGCACAGAGGAAGCTCCTCGTCTGGCAGTATAAGAGTACAGCTCATGAGAGGTTCATTAAGCTCCTGGGTAATTGCTGAAACGATGGCATTGTCAGGTACTCTTATACCAATGGTGCGGCGCTTCTCGTTCATCAGCCTTCTTGGTACCTCTTTGGTAGCAGGAAGAATAAAGGTATACTGCCCCGGGGTATTGTTTTTGAGCAGTCTGAACGTCTGATTATCAACCTTTGCATAGGTGGAAAGCTCAGAAAGATCTCGGCACAGAAGAGTAAAGTTGTGAGTCTTGCTTATCATTCTGATTCTGGCAATACGCTCCATGGCCTGCTTTTCACCTAGCATACAGCATAAGGCATAAGCTGAATCTGTAGGTATTACCGCAACTCCGCTCTTTTTTAAGATATCGCAGATCATGCCGATATTTCTTTTCTGCGGATTATCCGGATGAACCGCTATATACTGCGCGCTCATTAAAACTCCTAATTTATAGCAAATAATAAGTGTCCCAAACTTCAGGGACACTTGACTGATCTTAAGATAATTCTTAAGTCAGGTTATTGACAGCTCCCCATGGCTGAAGCCAGGGGCTTTTCGGGCACAATTTGGTAATCATACTGCAGGAAAATTATATTTTGCAGCTTCCCTGGCCATCCAGACCGGCTTTACCTCAAGCGGCAGATCAAGATGCAGCCCTAAATCTCTCCAGGTTGCAGCTATATGCAGATCAGAGCCCTGAGAGGCCATCAGCCCGTATTCGGTGCTTAATTTTGCAAGATAATCTCTGTCACTTGGCCTCTGCTGGCAGGATGCAACCTCCAGCGCCTCGCCGCCTGATTCCTTAAAATAGCCAATCAGCCTGCGCAGTTTGGTATTCGTAAGATCATAACGCCTCGGGTGAGCTAAAACTGCTACCCCGCCTGAATTTTTGATCACGCTGACAACTTCTGCAATGTCAAACCATACTGTATTAACGTACGCCATGCGACCTTTCTTTAGAAAGGCATTAAAAGCATCATCAACACTCGACGCTTTGCCCTCGGAAAAAATCAGTCTGGCATAGTTGCCGCGCGTGATCACCGCGTTGTCCCCGGCCTCGGCACAGGCCTTATTGTAGGCATCGGGGATTCCGAGTTTTGAAAGCTTAGCTCCTATGGCGACAGCTCTCTCTTCACGCTTTATGCGCACTTTCTTAAGATGCTCTGCGAGCAGATCATTTTTATAATCTATGAACAGACCTACGACATGGATCTGATTATTTTCCCAGGTAGTGGAAAACTCAGCCCCGGGGATTATCGTCAGCGCAGTCCCGTCTGCTGCCTGCTCAGCCTCCTCAATTCCGCTGACACAGTCATGATCAGTCAGCGCAAGATGAGTTATTCCGCGCTGCAGCGCTCTGTCTACGAGTTCTGTCGGAGAGAGTGCACCGTCTGAAGCGGTAGAATGAGAATGCAGATCGATTGAACTCATTTATCCTCCTGTGAACGGCTTTCCAGATCTTCCCAGCGCGCATATACCTTATCAAGCTCTGCCCTTTGTGAATCAAGCCTGGCTCCGAGCTCTCTGGCCTGTGCGCCGCCGTCTTTATAAATATCAGGACAGCTTAACTGCTTTTCAAGCTCTGCAATCTCGTTTTCTAATTTTTCAATTTTTCCAGGCAGCGCCTCAAGCTCATGAGCCTCGGTAAAAGACAGTCCGCTTTTTCTTGCACTGCGGCTTTCTTTTTGCTCTTCTCTATCTGAGCTCTTTTCCTGGCTCTCTTTTTGAGCGCTGTTATCAGAGAGGCCGATTCTCCTGTAGTAGGCGAGTACATCCTCCCAGCCGCCGATGATGGATTCGATATTGCCCCTGCCGTCAAAAACCCAGGTTTCGGTGGCAATTTTATC
>DMTG01000256.1 GCA_003477345.1 Succinivibrionaceae bacterium
TTTTTTAACATTTATAGATTTTTCACATCGCTTAAAGGCATTTTATATATTCATGCAGGCAAATACAGCGATCAGGATCACATTTCTAATAAATATGTGAAAATATTATAATTGTGAATTTTTAATAAAGATTTAATGCATTTTATCATATTTTTTAGTAGGTTATTTTTTAACATTATCTAAATATGGTCTCTAATATCAATAATATTGCGATACACTGCAGTAAAGAAGAATCTTTTGGGGTTGTTTATAAGATTTGTGAATTGATTATGTTTATTTTAAAAATAGTTATTTTTTTATTAACTGATAATAAAATATTTTTTTATATTTAAGTTTAAAATTAATCTTGTATGTTTATTTATGTTAAGATTTATATGTATCGCAGATATAAATTCACAAAAAGTGTATTCAAAAATTAACTGTCACTTTTTAAGTTCAAAAAAAAATTTGCCTTTTCAACTAACTGAAATACTTATAAATAAAAAAAAAGCAGCAGTTGAACACTACATTTAGAGGAGTAAACATATGATTCCAGCGCAAAGACAGCAGAGAATTGTCTCACTTCTAGAAGAGCGAGGCGGTGTAATCAGCATTAATGACCTCGTAGATCTGCTGGGGGTTTCTCACATGACTATCAGACGAGACCTGATGCTGCTTGAACAGGAGAAAATGGTTGATTCGGTAAGTGGAGGAGTACGCCTGCACAATCAGCTGATACACGATCCGACTCTGCAGATGAAAGAAAATTTTGCCACCGAAGAAAAAAACCGAATTGGAAAAGAAGCTGCTAAATACGTGCAGGACGGGCAGTGCATCTACCTTGATGAAGGCACAACTTCTCTGGCGCTGGCACATTACATAACCAACCGACTTGACCTTACTGTAGTTACCAATGATTTTGAAATTCTGCAGTATCTCATGAAAGAAAGCAAAGCTCAGCTAATCCACGTAGGAGGATTTGTCAGTAGAAAAACCAATTCATCTACGGGAATGTTTGCGGCTAAGACCATAAAGTCCTTAAACATGGATTATGCCTTTATTTCCTGTTCATCCTGGGATCTTAGAGGACTGACCACTCCTGATCCAGGAAAAGTAGCCGTCAAGGAAGCAGCGCTCGAAGCTTCTATCAATAAAATTTTAATCTGTGACTCTTCAAAGTATTCAAAAGTAGCCGCCTACCGTGTTGCAGAGCTCTCTAGAATTGATGAAATCATAACTGACAAGAAAGTTCCTGCCAATGTAAAAACTTCTGTCATAAATCTTGGTGTAAAACTTACACTGGTATGACCTGTTCTATAAGTATATTATTGAAGAAAACAGATTATAGATTAAGGAAGTTTTATGGAAAGTGATACAGATAAGGATCAAAATGCCCTGTCGGTTTCCTCAGGCGAAACTATTACAGGAGATCGTCAGCGAGATTCGGTAGTGGGAGTTTTTCTAGTTTTATTTTTCTCAATTATTGGGACGTTCTTTGCTTTCTGGCTTTTTGCTCACAAAAGCGTTGCCTACAGCCTGCTGATTACCTTTGCTTATATTGTAGGTTACGCTATCTGCATATTCCTGAGTACATTCATGATTGGAATACCTTTGCTTCTTGCGTTGTTCGTCCTCAATATGGTTCACGTTTACAAATCAATAAAATCCCAGAGCTGATAATTAGTTCTGCTCCAGCTAATCCATTCGTAATACATGCTTAAAAAAACCGGCCTGAGCCGGTTTTTTTACATTTTCTAAAGCTTATCTTGCTAAAGAATCTTCTGCACTTTCGACATTGGTGAAAATATTTTCAGTGCCTAATAGCGCTTTGAGGGATTCTAAATGCTGATCTTTATTCAGAACAATCTTAACATCCCCGCCGTGAGACTTGTGGGAGATAATTTCATCTTCTAAGGCATAGATACCGGAAAGATCAACAAAAGGCATTGAAGAAATATCAATGATGATATTGGAACACTTCTGATTGGCAATTGCTCTTGCAAGCTTGGAAGCAGAGCCGAAGAAAAAGGCTCCGTGAATGCTGCAGATTGCCAGATCTCTGTCTTTGTCTACTTTGACATTTACGTCAACAAGATGATTGATCTGATAAATCAGTGCCAGAGCAGCTGCAATAACGCCGGTAAATACTGCAAAAATCAGATCTACGAAAACTGTCAGGCCAAAAACCAGCACCATTATGCCAAGATCGATTTTTGGAGCGGTCTTAAGTTCCTTAAGAAGTCTGTAATCGAAAATGCCGATACCGATATTTACCAGAATTCCGGAAAGTACAGCAATTGGAACAAAGGCTACCAGATCGCGTAATGCAAACATTACGGAGATCAGGAATAAGGAGCTCATTACACCTGAGAAACGGGAATTGCCGCCTGACTTGATATTGGTTACGGTTCGCATGGTTGCGCCAGCGCCTACCAGACCACCAACAAAGCCGCACATGGCATTGCCGATGCCCTGACCTATCAGCTCTCGGTTTGAGTTATGCTTGGTCATAGTAAGAGAATCGGCAACCAAAGAGGTTAGCAGAGAATCTATACAGCCTAAGGTGGAAAGGATCAAGGCGTAGCTTAATATCAGGGTTAGATTTTCAAAATCTATTGACGGCAGGGCAATTGTAGGTAAACCTGAAGGAATTTCGCCAATGGTTTTTACATCAAGACCTAAGTAATAGGATACTGCTGTCAGCACAATCAGACTGAGTAGTGCAGGTGGAAATACTGCTCTGACTTTCTTTGGACAGAAATAAATGATTGCCAGTGATGCGATACCTAATATGGCACTTGGAATGTGAATATCTATATTTCCAAGATTCATAATTGCATCGATGGTACCGTTTGGTGATACACCGCCTAGCAGCGGAGAAATCTGAAGCAGAACAATAATAAGGCCAACGCCGTTCATAAATCCAGAGATAACAGGATAAGGAATATACTGAACGAGTTTTCCGACTCTAAGTAATCCGAATATAATCTGGAACAGACCTGCAAACAGGAACACTGAGCAGATCAGAGCCAGATTTCCGTGCAGAGCCACGCATACACTTGCAGTTACTACTGTCATCGGGCCTGTAGGACCTGAAATCTGTGTACGTGTTCCGCCGAAAACAGCTGCAAAGAAACTTAATGCTATAGCGCCATAGAGACCTGCCGCAGCACCAAGACCACTGGCTATGCCGAAAGCCAGACACAAAGGAAGAGCGACAACACCAGCTGTAAGTCCGCCTGTTATATCGCCTTTTATATTAATTGCTGACATTATTTTTTCTAAAATATAACTAAAACTATCTAACGAAAAGAATCGCAGTTCTTTCCTTTTACCTTGTAAATTCAAGGCCATGCCACTAATTATTACGAATGACAATAGAGTAATAACTACTGGAAGACGGAAAAACAGTGGTTTAACCAAAGAATGAGTTGGACTGTAAGCCGAGTTCTGTTCCGCGAAGCGGTGGCAATCATTCATCTAGACCTGCAGTCGCCCACAGGTTCCAGCAGTCAACCCGTCCCCGATGCGGACAACACCAAGTGGGAACCTATTTGACCTTGCTCCGGGTGGAGTTTACCATGCCTTTATCATTACTGATAAAGCGGTGTGCTCTTACCACACCCTTTCACCCTTGCCGGCGAATCATCGCTTAGGCGGTTTGCTCTCTGTTGCACTAGTCATGAGCCTTCGCTCTCCAGGCGTTACCTGGCACCCTGTCCTATGGAGCTCGGACTTTCCTCCCCCTCGCCCAGTATGCAGAAGCACACGAACAAGGCAGCGATTGCCCGTCCAACTCAATGTGCATTATATCAAATGTATCTAGA
>DMTG01000240.1 GCA_003477345.1 Succinivibrionaceae bacterium
TTTAGCAAGAGGAGGAAGTCAAACAATCCTGTGAGTTACCAGATAAAAAACTGGCTATCCTGACGCCTTAAGTGCAGTCAGATGATGGCCGGTTTATTATTTGGCCCGATAAGAAATGAAGCGTTTTGCTGATTCAAAAGCCGTTATGGAATTAGCGTAATTTCAATGCATTTTCTGCTTTTATTTTTCTTTATATCGACAGAATAAAGAATTTGGTATAATTGCAGGGATTTAAAAGGTTGTTTCTGTTTTATGACTTTGCAATATTTAATATTTAGTATCAAATATTAAATATTGCAAAGTCATTAAGTTAATAATATAGTGTGCCCTAAAATAGACGTAAGCGCAACGCTGCTGTAGCACAGAACCTATCTGTGCCTATATTGTCTGGGATCACGCATTGGAGAAAATATGAACTGGCTCGATAAAATTCTAAATAGAACTAGTAGCAGTAATGTCAGCAGTAAGCACGAAATTCCTGAAGGTGTCTGGACTAAATGCGAAGCCTGCGAGCAGGTACTATATAGAGCTGAGCTTGAACACAACTTATTCGTGTGCCCTAAGTGCGGCCACCATATGAGAATCAAAGCAAGAACCCGTCTGAATTCTTTCCTGGATGAGACTGGGATTGTTGAGGTTGGCGCTGATTTAACCTCAAAAGATATCCTGAAATTCAAGGATCTCAAAAAATATAAAGACAGATATTCTGCAGCTCAGAAAAAATCCGGCGAAAAAGAAGCTCTGGTTGTCATGAAAGGTACTCTCAAGGGAATTCCTGTTGTGGCCTGTGCCTTCGAATTTGCCTTTATGGGCGGCTCTATGGGCGCTGTAGTTGGTGAAAAGTTCTGCCTTGCAGTACAGGAATGCCTGAGAGAAAGACGCGCTCTCATATGTTTTGCCACCTCTGGCGGAGCTCGTATGCAGGAGTCGTTATTTTCATTAATGCAGATGGCAAAAACCTCTGCAGCTCTGGCAAGACTTTCTAAAGCCTCTCTGCCTTTCATCAGTGTTATGGTTAATCCGACAATGGGCGGCGTAAGTGCTTCTCTTGCCATGCTTGGTGATATAAATGTTGCTGAGCCTAATGCGCTGATAGGCTTTGCCGGACCTAGAGTAATCGAGCAGACCGTTCGTGAAACTCTTCCTGAAGGTTTTCAGCATTCTGAATTCCTGCTGGAAAAGGGCAGTATAGACATGATCATACCTCGCCATCAGATGCGCGATGAAATTGCTAAACTGGTTGCCTTAATGATGCTGCTGCCAAATCCAGAAACATCTTTAATCGAAAACAAACCTGCAAAGAAGACCACCAGAAGCAAGAAGTCAGCAAAAGATTCTTCTGATGAGAAGCCTCGTATATAAAGAGAGAGCAGTCTACTACCTAAGGTTGCTGAACATAAATGCTAGCAGAAAATTCGAATTCTCATGATCTGCCATACTGGCTTGGTTATCTGGAAAGCATCAATCCTGATCATATAGATCTCGGATTGGACCGCGTAAAAAAAGTTATTCACGCGATGGGGCTTGATGACTTTGGAGATGCAAAGATAATAGAGATTGCCGGAACCAACGGAAAAGGTTCTACGGCAGCCATGATTTCCTGTGAGCTTGAGTATAACGGCATTCTTACTGGTCTGTATACCTCTCCTCATCTTGTAAAATTCAATGAGCGTATCACAATCGGTGGAAAAGCTGTCTCTGATTCATTGTTATGTGAAGCTTTTGAAGCTGTTTTCAGTGGGAAGGGCGATACACCGCTAACCTATTTTGAATTCACTACTATAGCGGCTTTATACTGCTTTAAGAAAGCAGAAGTAAAGGTTCTCGTCCTCGAAGTAGGACTTGGCGGGCGCCTTGATGCAGTAAATGCGCTGGATGCCGATATTGCTGTTATTGCTTCTGTAGGCATGGATCATATGGCAATCCTGGGCGATACATTATCGAAAATTGCCTATGAAAAAGCCGGTATTATCAAAAGCAAGTCTTCGGTTGTTGTAGGAAAAGTTGATCAGGAAGTGCGCGAGATTATTGACAGACAGATTGTCTCCCTCGGAGCAGAATCAGCTTACTATGAAGGGATAAACTTTTCAGTAGCCCCAAGTGAAGATGGATCAACAGTAGAGTTCATAAATCAGGATCTTGGAATCTCCTATCAAAAAAAGCGTCCTCTGCTGCCTGTCTGCTGTCTGGGTGCCGCTATGAAGGTCATAGGCATCTTAATGAGACGCTTTGGCTTCGAGATAAAAAATGCGCCAAATGAAGGACTTGTTTATGCTTTCCTGCCAGGAAGAATGCAGCTGTGCAGACAGAATCCCGATATTTATCTTGATGTCGCTCATAATGTACCGGCAGCGGCTCATCTTAAGGATGTAGTTGAGAGTAGAGAAAAGCGCGGCCGCAGGATTGCCGTAGTTGGAATGCTTAAAGATAAGGATATAGAAGGTGTTCTTGGCTTGCTGTCTTCGGTATTTGACAGCTGGTTTGTAGCAAGTCTGCATACTGCAAGGGGAGAGGACTCAGGCAGGCTGTATTCTGCTCTTACTGCAGGCGGAGTGGAGAAAAATAAAATTTCTGCTTATGATTCGGTGCGTGAAGCTTTAAACAGTGCTTGTAATGATGCTGAAAAAACAGATGAAATTGTTGTACTAGGATCATTTGTTACGGTTGCTGAGGCAAGTTTGGCTTTAAATGTATTATGATAGCAGGTACATAAGGTGTAATTTGGGGATAGAAAATGACAGAACCTAATCAGGACAAAAAAAACGAGCCAAAGAAATTAGACAAGAAGAAAACTCTTCGCAACAGAATTCTGGGTGTTCTTGTACTTTTGTCACTTGTAATGATAATTGTCCCTGCAATGATGAATCCAAGTGATATCTACAAGAAGTCAGATAAAAGAATCGCAATTGACTCAAATGGTGTTGCCCCTGATAACACTACAGGACAGATAGAAAAAGATTATAGTGACTTACTTGCGCCTGAGGATGATTCACAGAAAGGAACAGTTTCCGATGCTCCTTTATCAGTTGCTCAGAATCCGTCATCAGAGCAGGCTGCTTCAAATGATGCCAATCCTTTTGATTATGAGCCGTTAGGTCATAATGTGGATGCTAAAGATGTCAAAAATGATAAGAAGACTGCCGCTTCTAATATTGACCTTCTTGATAATTCAAAAGCAGACAGCAAAAAAACAGAAATTCTGACTTCTTCAAGAAAGCAGGAGCCTGAAGTATTAGTATCCAGTAAAAAAACAACCGAACAGAATAAGCCTGCATCTCAGAATAAGCCTGCAGCTCATTCTTCAGGATCTAATTACACTGTTCAGGTAGGTGTTTTTTCCAAGCAGTCGGGAGCCCAGACAGTAATCAGCAAGTTAAAGAAAGCCGGGTTCAGCACCAGCACTGAAAATGTTGTGCTCAAGGGCCAGAAATTGATCAAGGTATATGCCGGCAAAGCCAAGAACCGTGAAGAAGCACAGAAACTGGCTAATAAAATACAGTCATCTACCGGCATTAAAGGCATGATTGTACAAAACTAAGAGGTTTTATGTTAAGCAATACTGAACTTGCAGACTACATTGGTAATCTGCTTGATGTCAGCAGTTTCAGTGACTATTCAATAAATGGTCTGCAGGTAGAAGGGCGCCGAGACATAAAAAAAATAGTAACCTCAACTACTGCAAGTTTAGATGCTATAAATGCGGCTGTAGAATTAAATGCAGATGCTTTATTAGTTCATCACGGACTTCTGTGGAAGGGAGCAGTTGCTCCTGTTGCTGGAGCAATGCGCCTTCGCTATAAAGCTCTGCTTGAGAACAATATAAATCTTTTTGCCTATCACCTTCCCTTAGATGCAAATATGGAGCTTGGTAACAACCGCTGCCTGTGCGATCTGGTAGATGTTGCCGCCCCTGAGTATCTAGAAAAAGGAAATCCTCAGTCCATAGGAATGCAGGGAATTTTAAAACAGCCTTCTTCAGTAGCAGATCTGGCCCATAAACTTACAGTAAATCTTAAAAGTCCTGTTCAGGTGCTAGGCCGCAAAAAGGAAAGCGATGTTATTTCAAGTGTCGCAGTATGTTCTGGTTCTGGCTCCTTTATAGTAGATGACAATACAAATCCAGGCTTTGATGCTCTGATTACAGGAGATGTAAAGGAACAGACATTTCATTTTGCAGCTGAGAATAACATTGCAGTATTTGCTGTAGGCCACCACGCATCAGAGCAGGGCGGAATTGCAAATTTAGGTTCTAGAATATCCCACGATCTTAATCTGGAAGTAATTTTTAAGAGTTTTTCTGTAGAAGCAGATTCAAAAATATATGACTTTAGATAATGAGTTAGGATTAAGTGCAGAAGCCTTGCTTGTAAGAAATGCACTTATAGCTAAAGGTTTAGAAACACCGTTAATCGACAACGGTCTTGACGCTCAGAAAAAAAAGGAAATTATAGAAGAGCACTTCCGAGAAATTATGCAGACCCTTGGCCTCGACCTGAATGATGACAGTCTGCACGAAACTCCTAGACGTGTAGCAAGAATGTATGTCGACGAAGTATTTTCAGGTTTAGACTATCGTAAATTTCCAAAAGTATCGGTCTTTGAAAACAAGATGCATTTTGATGAAATGGTCAAAGTCAGCAAAATCACTCTGACTTCCACATGCGAGCATCATTTTGTTGTAATGGACGGATACGCCAAAGTTGCCTATATGCCGGCAGACAAAATAATCGGTCTTTCTAAAATCAATAGAATTGCCCAGTTTTTTGGCCGC
>DMTG01000108.1 GCA_003477345.1 Succinivibrionaceae bacterium
TGCCAACCGCTATTATCAGAAAGCCTGTGATCTGGATAAGGCCGAAGCCTGTACTAATTTTGGCTACAGTTTTGAGGCGGTTTTTGAGTATTCAAAAGCTGCAGAACTATATTACAAAGCCTGTGCGCTAAACAATGATCTGGGCTGCTTCAATCTTGGGAATCTGTATAAAGACGGTACCGGAGTCAGTCAGAACTACAGAAAGGCGCTGGAACTGTTTTCAAAGACCTGCTCAATGGACAGTGCAAGAGGCTGCAATTCTCTAGGCTGGATGATAGAAAACGGTAAAGCGGTAAGACAGGATTTTGCAAAGGCCAAAGAGTCCTTCGACAAAGCCTGCAGACTTGGCGAGCCTTTAGGCTGTGAAAATCTCAAGAGGCTTACTGACGCAGGCAGATAAGCAGGCACTGCTGCAGAATTTCGGTTTTCAAGGAAAAAAATAGCGGTAAGTAGTTTTCTACTTACCGCAAACTTTCCTCGCAAAACAAACAAACATAAGAGTGTTCTTTGAGTTCGTCCGGGGTATTCCCCGTGTTCCCAGTCTATATATTTAATAATGACTGGTTTTCTCTCCTAAGCAGGGCTCATTGGCCTCTTCGATTCGTCAGCCCGCTATAAATTTCCACTGGAGATTTTACGAACTTATATTATTAACGGATTCAGGCACTGCCAACTTTACCCCTGCAGTTAAAAAAATTAGTTTTTTTATTGCATAAAATGATTTTTAGGTTATGATTCAAATAAATAAAGAAACGTGATTTGTTGCAATATGTGACATATATCTATTTATTGCGGCAGGCGGTATCGATAATTTTTTTTTAGCTGTTAATACGACCCATGCCTGCATACATCTTGTTTTCTTAGAATTTTCTTGGTATTAAGAATATAAATGCCATAAGAATGCGGTTTTGACGGTGATCTTTTTTGCGTGCTGATATTGAACAATCAGAATTTAGTATTATAAAATTGCTTGGCTTGTAAAATTAAGTTAACAGACTTTGTCTTGTCTGAAATATTACGCTTTATAAAAAATTTTTATTTTCTTCGGTGTGTTTATGCTTTTATCATTACACGTTAAGAATTATATGAGCATTTCTGACTTTGAAATAGACCATGCCTGGTACCGGCAGGGAATGCTAAAGAAAGATATGCAGAATCTTGCCATAGACAGTGATACGTCAACTCTTCCTATCATATTTTCTATTATGGGCCTGCCAGCCTCCGGCAAGACCGTGCTGTTTAATGCTGTAAAACTTCTGCGTGCTTTGATATCCGATGAAAATCTTACCATTTGCAAATCCATCTACAAGCCGAATGTAGTCAACAGTACGGAAGCTGATTTTTCAGAATTTGCAAGCGATCTGTCATTTATTGATCATGGCGATAATCAGGAACACAAGGCAAACTACAAAATCGCTTTCAATGGCGAGCATATCCTGCACGAGTCTCTGACCATTGATAAAAACGTCTACTACAGTACAGAAAACGGTGAAATAACCATCAGTGATCTGGGCTATGAAAACGCTTCAGACAAGCAAAAAGATCTGCTGAGCAGTATATTCGAGCGATCCTGCCTTGACCTTAACGGCAGGCAGACAGCTACCTTTATAAGCAGACTTAAGACTTGTTCATATTTCCTGCCTAAGCTAACCTCATTTCTCGCTCATATGAAAGAGAATATCTATGATGCCCAGGGCGGCAATCAGGATCAGATCTACGAGCACATAAACACGCTGAATTCAATCTTAGCTGACAATACCGTCTGTCCTCTCAAGGATGTAGATGCAGTTATGCTAATAAACAGAGTCATAAGTGAAGATCTGCAGGGTGAACTGGTTTTGCGGGAAACCATCATTGATGACGAATACAAACTAATAGACGAACTTCCGGATACCAGACCAAGACTGTTTCTGGCTACCAGAAATAATGAGGGCAAGTCTGTTTTTATCTGCTTTGATGATTTGAACTCATCTGAGCGCGAGCTGATTGATAAAACCGCAATTGCTCTGAGCGCAATCTGCGCAAGAGGTGCTGCGCTGATAGACGATCTCGACTGCACCCTGAGCGCAGATGGACTGCACCGTATATTTTCGATTTTTTCAAGAGATGAAATAAATGTAAATCACGGACAGATAATCTGCACTGTCAAAAACTTCCCGTTCCCGGTGAGAAATTCTGAGGAAAACAGTAAAGAGCACTACGTAATTATCAGAAAAGCTCCAGATCTCGGTACAGTGCCGATGACTCTGCCGTCCTTCGGTTAAGACTGCGTTCTTCTATCTAAGATGCCGGTTTATACAGAAAAATCGGCATCCATTCTTTTTGGCATCTGAATATTTTCAGAGATTGCGATCTTCATTTTATCTATTCAGTCAATTTTTGCTAGAATTATACAAATGGGTAGAACTGGTGTGTCAGCAGGCACTGCCTGCGGCGACAATCATAATTTCTGCACTCAGCAATTATGAGAGACTTGTAGATACCAGTTTTTCCTCAAGCCGGCATACAAGAACGCATGCCCCGTATAACTCTGTCTATGACAGAGTGCCATAATAAATGCTAGGACTGTACAATGACTACACTCATTAAGACTCAGGACTTCATACAATCAGTATTTGAAGCCATCCAGTTCATTTCCTACTATCATCCGCGTGATTTTCTGAAAGCAATGAAGCACGCCTATGATATTGAACAAAATCCTGCCGCAAAATCAGCTATAGCCCAGATTCTTGCAAATTCCAGAATGTGCGCTATCGGTCACAGACCACTGTGTCAGGACACAGGAGCTGTTACCTGCTTCGTAAAAATCGGTATGGATGTCCGTTTTGAAGGTGATATGACCGTTCAGGAAATGGTCGATGAGGGAACCCGCAGAGCCTACTGCTTTGCAGATAATCCTTTAAGAAAATCTGTACTGACTGATCCTATCGATACCCGTGTTAATACCAAAGACAATACCCCTGCCGTAGTGCATATAGAAATGGTTCACGGCGATAAAGTAGAAGTCGCAATTGCTTCAAAAGGCGGCGGGTCTGAGAACAAGACTCACCTGAAGATGCTCAATCCTTCAGACTCAATTGTAGATTATGTATTAAGCGAGCTTCCTCACATGGGTGCAGGCTGGTGTCCTCCTGGAATCATCGGTATCGGTGTTGGCGGTACCCCTGAGAAATCTGCTATCCTGGCAAAAGAAGCTTTAAATGATCCTATTGATATTCAGGAACTCATAGCCCGCGGACCAAAGACCTCAGAGGAAAAACTCCGTGTTGAGCTGTATGACAAGATTAACAAGCTGGGTATTGGTGCACAGGGCTTAGGCGGTCTTACAACCGTTCTTGATGTCAAGGTAAAAACCTATCCTTGCCACGCAGTATCGAAAGCTACCACAATTATCCCTAACTGCGCAGCTACCCGTCACATCGACTTCGTATTAGACGGTTCTGGCCCTGCTGTATTTACACCTCCATCAATCGATGACTATCCTGATATCAAGATTGACGGTGCTAGCGGCGACGTAAGACGTGTAAATCTCGATACCATTACCAAAGAAGAAATCGCTTCCTGGAAGATGGGCGAGACTCTGCTTCTTACCGGCACTATTCTTACAGGCAGAGATGCTGCTCACAAGCGTATTGCTGATCTGGTTGCTCAGGGCAAGCCAATGCCTGAGGGCGTAGATTTCCATAAGAAGTTCATCTACTACGTAGGACCAGTTCCTGCAGTACGTGACGAGGTTGTAGGACCTGCAGGCCCAACTACATCTACCCGTATGGATAAATTCGTAGAGACCATGCTGGCTGATACCGGTCTGTACGGAATGATTGGTAAATCTGAGCGCGGTCCAGAAGCTATAGCATCTATCAAGAAGCACAAGGCAGCCTATCTGATGGCGGTCGGTGGTGCTGCTTACCTGGTTTCAAAGGCAATCAAGAGTGCCAAAGTGCTCGCTTTTGAAGATTTGGGAATGGAAGCTATCCGTGAGTATAAAGTTGTAGATATGCCTGTAACAGTTGCTGTTGACTCAGAAGGAAACAGCATTCACCATGTTGGTCCGCAGATCTGGTCTAAGAAAATCCAGGAGATCGGATTTAAATACGTTTAACTGACGTAAAAACAACCTTGAAAAAGGGCATAAAAAAGCGCTTTCTATCAGGAAGC
>DMTG01000149.1 GCA_003477345.1 Succinivibrionaceae bacterium
TCTGCGCTGCCCTTGGCCGACACTGTGCCGTTAAACAGCGGCATACTGAGATCGCCACCCAGAGAGCCGTGAACACTGGCCGTGCCTTTTAACTCATTGAAGGCATTGCCCAGAGCCTGGAACAGCCCCAGATCGAGTTCGGTTAAATCTATATTTCCGCTGAGTTTTCTAGCCTCATACGGATCACTTAAGTTTATGTCAGCCTCAAGCCTGCCCCGGTTTCTGAACAGATCTAAAGCCGTATGCGCCTTAATCTGGCTGCCTGTAAAACTTGCCTCTACCAGAGCTTTGTCAATGCCAAGCGCAAAGGAGGCCATCGAGAAGAAGTTCCTGTTTGCCTGAACCTGGGCTTTAATATCCGGCACTCCGTCTATCATATCAATATCAGCATGCAGTGAAGCGCTGCCTCTCATGACGGCATTAGGCAGATAACGTGTTAATTTGGAAATATCCAGATTAGGCAAATCAACTGTCGTACTGATACGCCCGCTGCCAAATTCGGTCTTGCCGACCTGCAGGCTGCCCATTTCGCCGCCGATTTCAAAAGCGCTCAGACTTCCTGACATATTCTCGGTATCGATATTTATCTCTACCTTGTCTTTAAGCGAGACTGGATCAGTGTACTGGCTTACAAAAATCAGATCCTTAAGGCTGCCCTGCCAGATTTTATCCTGCTCGCTGTAGGAGCCTTCTGCTCCTATATAGCCGCCGTTATTGCCGCCGCAGTTGAGACTCAGCCTGTGCTTAGCAAGAGTACCCGACAGGTCAAGCGCACATTTTCTTGAAGGCTTGAGACCTTTGGCAAGCTTAAGATATTCAGAGACCACTGTAACTCCGATTCTGCCCTCTGATGCCGACAGGGAGGCATTGACACTCAGATCGCTGGCCATCATGTCCTCATAGCGCAGCAGTCCCTTGCTGCGTATGAGCATGGACAGATCAGGACTTGTTATGCTGTTTCTGGCACGCACTCTGCCTATAAGATTGCCTTTAAGTCCAGGAGCCAGATCTTCTAGAGCCTTTAAAGACAGATTTCCGACCAGATCCGACTTTTCACCAACCATGCCGTGCAGATCTACAAGATTGCGTCCCTGAGTTACCCTGAAAGAACCAAGATTGTAGCCCTGTGCCAGATCGCCTACCAGATCTCTGCCGGTAAGCAGCAGCTGCTTGCCGTTTAATATAAGGTTGCCGTCGATGCTGCGCACCTTGAACTGAATATTGTCAGACTCAAGCTGGTATCTGAACAGAAAATCCGTCAGCAGTTCGCCTTTGCCTGAGAGCAGATCATTAAGATCTTCAAGATCTGAGGCTGAGGCAGCCAGTCTGCCGTCTAGCAGCACATCACTGCTGTAGTCAGTAAGCCCGCGGTAGGCCACATTGAAAGGTGCGCCCTGATAGCTGCCGTCTACTGACAGCTTATTTATAAGAGCCCTTGCAAGACTTACCTTACAGTCAAGTTCTACCATGGCGTTTTCAAGGCCATAACCTTCAAGTCTGCCCTCAAGCCGGACCTTCATATCGCCCATGATAGGTCCCTCTGATTTCAAAGAGAAATCGCTCAGGGTTATTTTTTCCTGCTCTGAACTGATCGCAAAGGCCTTGACCTTATCAGAGTCCTCGATAGAAGAATTTTCATTAAGCGCCCTGTCAGCTGTTGCCTGCCAGTTGTCCTCACTTACGCTCTCAGGCTGCGCATCAGCCTCGAGCTGAGTTTTTTCTGAATCCTCAAAGGCGTTTTTGAAAGGATAGACAAGTTTCCTGGTGCTTACCTCAAGTTCGCTAGGCAGAGCCGAGGACAGACAGTTAAGGCGGCCTCTTACCAAAATCTCCTGAGGCTCGGTTATACGGGCGTTGAGGTTTAAATCGACAAGCGAACCGGTAACGGCAGCGCTGCCTTTAAGACCGTAGAGTGCTCCTTCATACTCAGTTTTAGTATATTCACTGCACTCGCCTTCTCCGCTCACGTCAAAGTTCAAGGTGAAGTACTCATCAAAGTTCATGCTGCCTTTGACTGCGACTTTACCTAGAGGATGGGAGGCTCTGACCTTGCCGACACTCAAAAGAGTATGATTCCAGAAGGCGCTTACCTCCACATCTGAAATCTCTCCAGTGTCATAGTTTGACATGTAGTAGCGGACCTTGCCGGCCTTAAGCTCTCCTATATTGGCATCAAGCGGCAGGTCGACAGTAACCAGTCTTTCAATTTCGCCATGCTCACCGCCGTTGAAACCAAGTACCCCAAGCGTATCGGAGATAATCTCTTTTAGTCCCTCTATAAGAGAGTCTATTACCGAATTCACGCCTTCCCGGGCTCTTGTGATAAAGGCCCGGCTGTGAGAATTTTCAGAAGTCGCCTTTGTATCCGCCCCTGTGACTGCGCTCGCGGCTGCAGCAGTCTCCTTGCCCTCTGCAGTGACTTTGCCTGCTACCTTCTGTAAATCCAAAGCGGCAACATTTTCAATGGCAGCAGCAGTATCAGAGGCTGTTTCCTCCTCATCTTCCCAGTCATCATCCTTTAAATGCACCAGCACATTGTCGGTACTCAGGGTGTTTACCGAGGCGAAGGAATCTCTTATCTCCAGATTGGCTCTGATATTGTCAACCTGAATATCGATAATGTCAGACAGATAGGCAAAGGTATCCACCTCTAGCGTCTTAAGCTTGACGGGGAACGGGAAAACCAGTCTGAACGACTCCTCGTCTTCGACTGTCTCCTCTGAATCTTCTTCACTTTCGGTGTCATCGTCAGGTAAGATGAGTTCTACCTTAAGATTGTCTGCTTTAAGCTTATCTATAAAAAGGCTGCCCTTGAACAGCAGATCCCAGGCGTTGTAGCGCAGATCAAGTGTGTCAGAGCTGACCCTGACCACATCATTTACCAGTACCTCAAACGGTTTGTCTGTTACAGGTCCGTAGACAAGACTGCCTTCTTTGAGATCAAGGGTGATGGACAGCGTGCCCTCAAGCAGGCTGTTGACTTTTGAGACGATAAAGCTGCTACCAGAAGTGGTACTGATAAAACCTATGACCACAAAAAGGCTCAGTAGCAGCAGAAAGACCGGAGTCAGCAGCAGAGCAAGGCCGATTTTACAACTCTTACGCATCTAGAACTCCGGACCAAATGAAAAATGCAGCTTGACATTTTTATCTCTGTCACTGAAACCTGCTGCCAGATCTATCTTGAATATGCCGTATTTGGACAGATACCTATAACCGATGCCTGGACCATAGAGCATATTGTTCTTGGACTCATAGGCATCATTAAATACCGTGCCCACATCTGCAAAGACCGCCATACGGCTACTGTCTATGCCTATCGGGAACTGATACTCCAGTGTGCCGGTTGCCATATAGCGACCGCCGATGAGTCCGCCTGACTTGTCACGCGGAGATTCATCCAAATAGCCAAAGCCACGTACAGACTGATCACCGCCTGCAAAAAAGCGCAGCGAAGCTGGCATATGCCTGGAATCTGGACCTGCAATAGCACCTCCCTGCAGACGATATACCACGCGGGTATCATCCTGGGGACTGAAAATTCCCTTTAAGGTGGTCACCAGTCTTACAAAGGACTGATCGGTAATGCATTCACTGGCTCCTGTAAGATCAAAAGACAGGCTGTAGCCGGTATGCGGATCAATGCCGCCTGATGACTCACGCCTTGAGAGCAGAATGCCCGGCATAAGATTTAAAGGATAGTCCCTTTCTTTACTCTGTTCATAATCCTCGTACTCAAGCGCCAGATAGTAGTCGCGGCGCCATTTTTTATGGAAGTTATCCACATAGTGAAAACTTGCATGCGAGGTTCTCGACTCGGTGTCGTTCAGATCGGTATAAATCTGTGCGAGCTTTATGTAAAAATAATTAAGGTTGGTATTCCTATGCGGAATTTTATAGATAGCCTGGGCATCCTGCTTGACCATAGAAAGACGGGCATAAGAGCTGAAGGAATGACCGTAGTCGTTTAAAAGCGGCTTATCCCAGCATAAAAGAATTCGAGGACCTTCATCGGTTGAAAAGCCCACACCAGTACGCATGAGGTTATAGCTCTGTCTTTCGAGATCCAGATTGACAGGCACCGTATAATCCTGTTTTTTATCAAGATCAGGCGACAGATCGATAGATTTGTAAAAACCGGTCTGCATCAGAGCGGTCTGAGTCTGGGTAAGCGCCTTCTGGGTATAGTAATCGCCGCTCTTGAAGGTCAGCACAGACTCTGAGGGGTGCAGCAGTTTTCTGGTCTTCTCATCGGCTATCAGATCGCCGAATTTATAGCGTCTGCCGGTATCCAGAGTTAAAAACACGTCCGCAGCATTCTCTTCTGGATAGACCATTATGACCGATGACAGATAGCGTGCATCAAAAAAACCAAGTACGCGGGCATTGGTCAGAAGATCGCTCTTTAGCTTGTCATAGCTGCTGTGATTTATAATCGCGTAGGTTTTTATGCCGCTGTCTTTTATAAGTCTGTCAAAGGATGAAAAATAGGCACCTTCACCGACAATGTTTATGCTGCAGTTGCGGATGAACATAGGTTTGCCGGCATCAACGCTGATAAGCATGGTGCGATCCTGCTCGTTTTTAAAATCCGGCAGTTTGACTTCCACCTTTGAATTGTAATAGCCAAGAGCAGTTAAGGCCTTACTGGCCTCATCTCTTACCTCGCGCCTGAACATCATGGACCTTTTTTTGGAGATCTTAGGCAGAGTATTCATGTACGCCTGGATATTGTCGCTTAAATGTCCGTCAACGCCTTCGATTTTGAAGACTACCGGATCTTTTACTTCACTTACCAGGGGCTTGATGCTGCCTTCCTTGTCAGAGGCGCAGGAGGAGAGAAATAGAGTAAGCAGGAGAGAGCCTAGAAGAGAAAACAGTTTTCCTGTCTTAAAGGAAATAAAGTTTCTATTTTTCCATGCTGCTGTCATGCTAAAACCTGTATTTTGACAAAAGTCCTTAATATTCTTTTAATTACATTGACGCTCCCCATGGCTGAAGCCAGGGG
>DMTG01000043.1 GCA_003477345.1 Succinivibrionaceae bacterium
CAGCGTTGATTTGCCGGCGCCGTTAGGGCCTACAATCTGCCAGTGTTCACCTTTTCTTATGGTGAAATCAAGATTTTTAAAAATAGGCCGGCTGTATACAATACTGACCTTTTTCAAAGCCACAATCGTATCGCCGTCAATTGGCTTGAGCGCCAGCTTTTTAGGAGGATCAGGCAGCTGTGGATCAGGCAGGCTGATGGTGCCTAAAAGAGTCTTGGCATCAGGATCAGCTTCTATTTCCTCACGGGTGGAGAGCTTTTTTATGGAGCAGTTTTCTATAATTCCCATTTTGGTAAGAGTTTCCGGGATTTCTTCTGCTCTGTTTACGATAAGCACGGTAGGCGTATCGTATTTTATATGAATTTCATTTATCAGCTCTTTTAATGACGCTCTGGTTGCAACATCCAGCGCATCAAAAGGCGTGTCAAAAATAATAAGCGACGGACGCGAGCTTAACGCCTTGGCAATCAGAACCTTGCGCCCCTCTCCTCCTGAGAGCATGCGAATTGGAGTGTTCATCAGAGGACGCAGATTAAGGCCGTCTATGAGCTGCTCCTTGTACAGATCATAGGCACCCTCGAGGAGCTTTGCTGGAGTAATGCCCA
Source organism: Succinivibrionaceae bacterium (assembly GCA_003477345.1). Lineage (GTDB taxonomy): Bacteria > Pseudomonadota > Gammaproteobacteria > Enterobacterales > Succinivibrionaceae > Succinivibrio. The sequence continues at coordinate 606 of DMTG01000043.1, forward strand.
GCTCTTCCTCCTGTGTGGCCGCGTCAGTATTACGCATGGCAAAATCTTCTTCAAAGAGCTTAATCTGCTCTTCAAAAGACACCAGTGCCGGAAAGTATTTCTCAGGCGCACTGCCGCAGGCAAGCTTCAGCTCATTGTTCAACGCTCTGGCAACAGAGGTCTTGCCGCTGCCGTTACCGCCGATTAAAACAATAAGATCGTTTTTTTTGATGTCGAGATCGCCGATAACTACCTTTAAATTATCGTTAAGTCTGTACTCTGCATTATTCCAGTTTAATGGTGAAACACTCATGATTTTTCCTGTAATTCCTTAACCTGGTAGGTAGTATCGATCTTTATTGCACAAATTGCAACTTTTTAAAGTTAGTATTGTCATTTATGCAACATAAACAAAGTACTAATTTTTTTATAGTTAATATGAAAAAATCCCCTAATTTTATTTAAAATGAGATCCTCAAGCATTCTACGCACAGCAAAAATGCCTAAAATAAATAATACAATCAATTATAAAAATAAGGATGGAAGCTATGGCAAGCAAATACAGGCTCCTGGTTATGTTGAAACCTGAAGAAGAGCAACCTGCAGTTGAGAGAGCTGAACAGTATGCAAGGATCTCCTCTGAAGTGGAAGTTGTTGCCTTGAGAGTTATCAACGAATTCAACGAAGAAAACAAAGAACAGCTGCTGGCCTCAGCAAAGCGTGATTTTGAGAGACTTCAGAAAAGATACTCAAATTCTGAAAATATGACCCTGAAGGTCGTTTTTGACAAAGATGTTCCTGAGGCTTTTATCAAAGAAAGCGACAGCGGTGAATACAACCTGGCCATAATTTCTGCCAATAAGCGCAATACCATCAAAGATCTGTTCATAAGTACCATTGACAGCAGCATTATGCGCAAATGCAGAATTCCACTTGTGGTGGTAAAAGACGCCAAAACCGCAGTTACCCTCGGCAAAGCCATTATTCTGGCAGTTGACTTCAGCGAAAAAGAGCATCTTAATGAATTAGACGAGTATCTGTTTAAGGTTACCAAGATCTTTTCAGATACCTTCAATGGAGAAATCCATCTGGCAAGCTGCATCTCTCCGCTCAACCGCGGACTTATGTCAGGCGACACCGGCTTATCTAAGATCCTGTCCGGCACAACAATTGATCCTAAGAATATCTATGCGAGGATTGCTCTGGACTTTGCTCAGAAGCATGAAATTCCAATTGAGCAGGTTCATGTGCTCGAAGGCAGAATTGATGAAGAGCTGCCGCGCCTGTGCGCACAGCTTTCTGCTCGTATGGTCTGCATGGGAACTACTCCGCGCAGCAGCTTCTTTGGAGCAATCGATTCAATTGCCAGCGAGCTGGTGCTAGAGCAGATTAAAGGTGATGTTTTCGTAGTAAACAGCGATCACCTGAACGTTTAATTCTCAAACCTCCAGAGAACTGCAGATCCTGCTATTTTCAGCAGGATCTGTTTTTACTTTCTTACAAGATAATCGCCGGTACAGATGTACTTGTAGGTAGTAAGCTCCTCTAAGGCCATAGGACCTCTGGCATGCAGCTTCTGAGTCGAGATGGCCACCTCGGCTCCAAGGCCGAACTGTCCGCCGTCAGTGAAACGGGTAGTGGCGTTTACATATACGCAGGCAGAGCTGGCACCATTTACAAATTCCGTCGCCCTCTCGCAGGAATCAGTCAGGATGGCATCAGAATGCACCGCCCCGTGCGAACGCATAAAGGACAGTACCTCTGAGACGTCATCCATGGTGATTATGTTCATGTGCAGCGACAGATACTCTGTTGCCAGATCCTCACCTGAGATCTCGGTTAAAGCTTCATAACCTAAGGCTTTGCACACAGAGAAAATATCCTTTTTTGCATGTACGGTTACCTGATATTTCGAAAGCTCCGGCAGCAGCTTTCTTAAAAGCTCCTCGGCAATTTTCGGATGCACAATCAGCGTATCGAGGGCATTGCAGGCCGACGGCTTCTGAACCTTGGCGTTTACAATCAGAGGCACGGCTTTTTCGATATTGCAGGAGGCATCTGCAAATATGTGGCTGATGCCGAAGCCTCCGATAATTACCGGTATGGAGGATTCTCTCTGACAGCGGCGCTGAAGTTTTTCTCCGCCGCGCGGGATTATCACGTCTATGCAGTCATTAAGCTGTAAAAATTCCCCTACCAGCTCTCTTTTGGTATCAGCAACAAAGGCAACGCCCTGCGGATCAATTCCACTTTCTTTTAAGCTCTGCTGCATAATTTCATGCAGCAGGCAGTTGGTTTTATAGACTTCAGAGCCGCCGCGCAGGATGCAGGCATTGCCTGACTTTAAGCACAAGGCGGCGATATCTACTGTCACATTAGGACGGGATTCGTATATGACACCGATTACTCCGAAAGGCACTCTGCGCTTTACGATTCTAAGTCCGGAAGCAACCACCCTGCCGTCATATTCCTGCCCGATAGGATCATTAAGCAGAGCAACCTTCTCAACTCCGCTCACCATTTCTTCAA
>DMTG01000265.1 GCA_003477345.1 Succinivibrionaceae bacterium
CCCCTGATTAGTTTAGCGCCTTATTCCGTCCTGAAGGAGGGTTTTACGACTCCTTTTGATAAAAAAAATATCTATTACGGGCTCCTGATAGTGCAAATTTGTACATTTGTCACAACCATTGTTGAGTTAATTTTGCAATTTTTGAATATTAATGCTGAAATCTCTCATATTCACGCTAATATATACGACCTGTAATAAAAAATAATTTTAGGATACCTTGCCAAAGCCTCTGCTTTTAATGTCAACGCGTAACAGCACAAATAAAAATCAGACCGCCGCAAAGTATCACTGAAAGCAAATTTACCGGCAATATTGACGGCATTCAGACCGTCAGGCGGCAATGGCCATTAAAGTAAGGTCATAGCGTCGATATAAAAATCTTCTGTCGCTGCAGGATGCTCGGCAAATAGCGGCCGCAGCAGTTCACACTGAATAATCCTAAAGCGCTTGTACAAAATAGGTTTTATCATGAGCAAAATAAGCGTCAGCGAAAAAGCACAGGCATATTTTCTGGAAATCATAAAAAAGCAGAAAATGGAAGGTTTAGCGATTCGTCTTACAGCTACTAATGTAGGAACTCCGGGCGTTCAGTGCGGTATTCTGTACTGTCCAAAAGAATATATAACGCCTAACGACGAACACTTTCAGATGAACGGTTTCGAAATCGTAATAGATAAAAGCGTAACCGACTACCTGGACGATTCCGTAATCGATCTTGGAAAAGATGATAACGATGAAGATCTGCTGACTTTCCACGCGCCTAACCTCAACAAGCAGGATCTGCCGGAAGACGCTACCTTATTTCAGAGAGTACAGAGATTCATAGAAACAACTGTAAGTCCGTCACTTGCAGGCCACGGCGGCGCTGTAACACTCGTTGATGTTACTTCAGACGGCGTTGTAAAAGTACAGTTCCAGGGCGGCTGTCTTGGCTGTTCAATGGTTGGATTAACTCTAAAAGACGGAATTCAAACCCAGCTTAACGCTGCATTTCCTGGAATGATAAAAGACGTGATAGATGTTACCGAGCACGTGGTAACAGACGAGACCTACGGCTAATAGCGTCAGTACAGCAGATTTTCTGATTGAGTTTCTTAAAGGTATCTATTTTTTAGATACCTTTTTTATTCTGATTTTAATGTTCTAGACAGCAGGTCTATTGCCGCAGCTTTTCCATCTTTATGATTGTATATAACCTCATAAAGCTCTGAACAGATCGGCATCTGAACTTTTAGCTCGGTAGAAAGCGCGTGGACCACTGATGTCATCTTTACACCCTCTACTACCTGCCCAATTTTCTGCATCGCATCATCTAAAGACATGCCTTTGCCTAACATATAGCCAAGACGCCTGTTTCGAGACTGATCATCGGTACACGTTAATATAAGATCTCCAAGCCCCGAAAGCCCCATAAAGCCTCTTTCCGTTGCCCCTCTTGATATGCCGAAACGAACCATTTCAGCGAGACCTCTTGTTACCAGGGCTGTTCTCGAATTTGCTCCGTAGCCTAGTCCGTCAGACAGACCGCAGGCAATAGCAATTACATTTTTTATTGCTCCGCCTAACTGTAAAGCTATAAAGTCGGAATTCTCATAAATTCGAAAAGTCGGCGTATGAAGTATATTTGATAAGTCTTTTGTAAACTTTGGATCGTTGCCGGAAACTGCAATTGCCGTCGGCAGATTTTTGGCAAGTTCAAGTGCAAATGTAGGTCCGGATATTGCTGCAAATTTAGTGTCTTTAGAAAAAACCTGCATTGCTACATCGCTCAGCAGCATTCCAGAACTATCCAGGCCTTTCGTTGCCCAGGCAATTCTGTGATCAGGCGTGATATAGTTTTTGATTTTTTCTAGAATCGATCTGAAAGTATGACTAGGAACAACGATTAGAATTGTCTGTGTTGACTTTATTGCCTGTTCCAAATCAGATGTTACATCTAGAGAATCTGGAAATTTAATTCCCGGCAGGTATCTGGCATTTTCTCTTTTGAGCTGCATTGCCGCTGCCCGCTCAGGGTTGCGATCCCAAAGTTTTACTTTCAATCCTTTAGAAGCGACGGCAATTGCCAGAGAGGTGCCGTAAGAACCGGCACCTATTACGCATAAAGAATATGTCGTATTACTCATACAAAATAATATTTATGCCTGTGGCTCTGTATTCTGTGACAGCCCGTTCATGGTTTCATTACTGTTTTCTGAATTCTGCTGTGCTGCCATCTTTCTTGCTCTGTAAAGAGCTTCAAAATTAAGCGGACGTAAATTCAGAGGAGGGAAGGTTGCACGATTTACCAATGACGCAATATGCTCTCTTGCATATGGGAACAGTAAATTTGGAGCCGTTCCGCTTAGCAGGAACTCTCTTGCCTCAGGAGCAACGTTACGGATTATAAACAAGCCAGCCTGATGAACCTCGCAGATGAAGGCGACCTTGTCGTCGTTATGGCAGGTAACGGTTACTCTTAAATCTACTTCGTAAAGATCTTCGCTAACAGCTTTTGGCTTAGCGTCAAAATCTACATTTATCTTAGGCTTCCACTGTATCTGAAAAATTTCAGGAATATTTGGAGTCTCTAAAGAGCAGTCCTTAGCATAAACTCTTACAATATCAAAAACAGGCTGATTGTTCTGAGCCTGCTGTTCTGCATCGTTCTGCTGATTCATATTTTCTTCTGACATTTCATATTTCCTTATGTATATCTTATTTATTTTTTATTGGATAGCGGAAGATTATCAGTTGCCCACTGCATTATTCCACCTTCTAATGTAAACACTTTGCTATAGCCCTGTTTCATAAGCAGCCTTGCGCTATTGAAGCAGTCCGTATCAAATTTATCCTTGCCTACAATGATAACCGGCTTTTCTTTGCTGTTTGCAATACGATTCAGCTTGCCTTCTTTTATCTCTCCAGCAGTTATATTTATTGAATTTGCAATATGTCCGCTAGAAAACAAATTTTGAGAACGAATATCTACAAACACGCCATCTTCATGATTTACCATCATAGTAGCCAAATTTGAGCTTGCCTTTTTCACCTTCGAGGTCATAATTTTAATCTGCATATATACAAATACGCATAAAACGACAATCCAGCCTCCGCAAATCATGTAATGACGCTGGAAAAAAGCAACATATTCTGAAAGATTCTCTGGGGAGAACAGTTCTGACACAAATCACCTCTGAAAAAACAAAAAGTACTAATCTAATAATTTTAACACATATTGCCTTATATTATAAGCTGTTATGTAAGCGTTTTCCTAATACAAAAAAGATAATTTTACGAATTTTTACTATAAGTTTTGTGAGCTTCCTCATTAGACACAAATTTAATATAAAATAGAGAACAGTATTTTTTTACAAATAAAGAGAGAAGCAATGGCAAATAAGAAAACCTTAGCCCTCATCATCATGGATGGTTGGGGAGATAACCCGGAAAAAGAGTTTAACGCTGCCGCTAATGCGAAGACTCCTGTGCTAGATGGACTTTGTGAAAAGTATGCCCACACAGATATTCAGGCATCAGGTATCGATGTAGGTCTTCCTGACGGTCAGATGGGTAACTCGGAAGTTGGCCATACAAATATCGGCGCTGGAAGAATTGTCTATCAGGAACTCACCAGAATTGGCAAAGCCATTGATGATGGCGACTTTTTCAAAAATGAAGTTCTGTGCAATGCCGTTGACAAGGCTGTAAAAGCTGACAAGGCCGTTCACATCATGGGACTTATGTCTCCAGGCGGAGTTCACAGCCACCAGGATCATATCATTGCCATGATCAAGCTGGCAGCTCAGAGAGGCGCTAAAAAAGTCTATTTCCATCCGTTCCTGGATGGTCGTGATGTTCCTCCTCGTTCTGCTCACGAATACATTGAAACCTTTGAAAAAGCCTTTAAAGAAATCGGTGCTGGCCGTATCGTATCTCTAATCGGCCGCTATTTTGCAATGGACAGAGACAACAGATGGGATCGTGTCCAGGAAGCATATGATCTGATTGTGGAAGGCAAGAGTGCTTTTGAGCCATTCGCTACTGCCAAAGAGGCTCTGGACGCTGCTTACGCAAGAAATGAGAACGATGAATTCGTAAAAGCTTCTGTTGTCGGTGAACGCGTAAAGCTCGAAGACGGTGACAGCCTTATCTTCATGAATTTCAGAGCAGACCGCGCTCGTCAGATCTCAAGAGCCTTCGTAAATGATGACGCTGATTTCCTGGGATTCAAGCGCAATGTACGTCCACAGCTTGCAGACTTCGTAATGCTTACACAGTATGCAGCTGACATAAAAACCTCCTGCGCATACCCTCCAGAGAATCTTAACAATACCCTGGGTGAATGGTTATCCTCTCACGGAAAAACACAGCTGCGCATTTCTGAAACAGAAAAATACGCTCACGTTACCTTCTTCTTCAACGGCGGCGTAGAAACTGTTTTCCCTGGTGAAGACAGAACTCTGATTCAGAGCCCTAAGGTTGCAACCTACGATCTGCAGCCAGAAATGAGCTCTACTGAGCTTACAGACAAGCTGTGTGCAGCTATCGAATCTGGCAAGTACGATGTAATTATCTGTAATTACCCTAACGGCGACATGGTTGGTCATACTGGTGTTTATGAAGCAGCAGTCAAGGCCTGTGAAGCTGTAGATACCTGTTTAGGAAGAGTTGTGGAATCACTCAAGAAGGTAGGCGGTGAATGCTTAATTACTGCAGATCACGGCAACTGTGAGCGCATGAAAGACCTTACTACTGGTGAGGCATATACCGCTCATACCAACCTGCCTGTTCCATTCATATACGTAGGACGCGATGCTACTATGCGTGAAGATGGCAGATTAAGTGATATTGCACCTACCATGCTCTATCTATTAGGAATGGAAACTCCTAAAGAGATGACTGGAAAATCTATAGTTACTTTGAAATAACTAACTGAATTTAACTGTAGAAAGGGGGCCATTCTAAAAGGCCCCCTTCTTTTTCTAGCTTCCTGAAACTGTAATCCCTGACATTAAAAGAGATCCGGTTTTTATCTTGAATCTATTGTCAATGTCATTTCCGATTAACAGAATTCCCTGAAGCATTTCTTTGAGGTTGCCGGCTATGGTTATGCCTTCTACCGCATGCACTCTTTTACCGTTTTTGAAATAAAATCCTGAAGCGCCTCTAGAATAATTGCCGCTTACAATATCAACGCCCTGGCCCATCAGATCGGTAATCACCAGGCCTTCTCCGGCTTCCTGCATAAGCTCTTCTTTAGATTTTATCTTTTCGCTGTCAGCATTTATGTAAATATTATGCAGACCACTGGCATGACCGTTTGACTTGCTCTTCAGTTTTCTTGAAGAATATGAGGCCAGCAGATATTCTTTTAATATGCCGTTTTCTATAAGATTTGTTTCCTGAGTTCTCACACCTTCAGAATCATAGCATCTAGAGGCCTGTTCGCCTTTAACAAAAGGATTTTCATTTACTGTTATAAAGTCCGAGGTTACTTTCTGCCCTAGTGCATCCAGCAGAAAAGAACTTCTCTGGTACTGAGGTCTTCCTGAAATTGCAGAAAACAGATGCCCCCATAGAGATGCCGCTGCCCCTTCGCTGAAAATAATATTATATTTTCCAGTTTCTACAGGAGTCGCATTCAGTTTTTCTAATGTGCGCGCTCTTGCCTCTTCAATTATTTCCTCAACAGACTTTAATTTTTTGTAATCTCGGCAGATATCGTAGCCGCTTCCTCTCTGCATACCGCCATTGGATTCACCCAGCAGAGTCAAGCCGACATAGCTTCTAGATGAAGATCTTCCAAGACACATACCGTGAGAGTTTGCAATTACACTGGTAGAAACATAGCTGTCAAAGCCAGCACCATCCGAGGCTTTTATGCCCTCAGGAGAATCCTTAACTGCTAATCTGTCTATATCCACGACATACTTTACTGCCTTGTCAG
>DMTG01000112.1 GCA_003477345.1 Succinivibrionaceae bacterium
TATTCATGTAAAACAGATCAAGCCATCTTGCTATCAGATATGATGTATGAGTAAGTCTCTTAGCAAAAAATACCTTGCCAGTTATTGTTTCAGGGGATCCATATACATCGGGATAACTTTCGTTCCAACCTTTTACAGAGAGTAAATCACTGTCTGCTCTAACTAGAATTTCGTTGCTTTTTGCTTCGTTATTGGCTATAGCAACTACTTCTAGTTCATTTTCGTTGCATCCTATCATTGAAGGTAAGGCACCAATAGCGCAGATATCAAAGTATTTATGATCAGTTTTATGTTCAGAAACAATTTCCAAACCAGAGTTATCTGTAACATTAAGATCAATATTCAGATCAATCTGTTTATCCCAGCCTTTTTCCTTTGCAAGCCAAATCAGAAAGGTTTCGTGCTCTATCTGCATGCAAGCTTTTATGGTATCAATTTCTCCAGCCTTTGCTGTGAAAGACAAGCATACACACAAAAACGTAGCAAAAAATTTTTTTAACATGGCTTTTTCCTCGTTGCTTAAAACTATTATGACCTCGGTAAAGACTTATTAATATCAACTTCGAAGTAAATTCCAGTAAATCAAATCATAATACTGTTTTATCATTACCAGTCTTTAAAAACTCTTTTCGAAGCGCTTTTACAATATGCTACTATACTTAATCTTTTGCTTGTTTTCGGCTCAGATGACGCATGTAAGTACAATAAATATTCGAAATAACCGAATACAGTTTTATTCTACTAGAAATGTTGAGCAATAATTTGCAACATAGTGAACATAAATACAAAATTGAGATATCTGAAATGATCAATAGTTGATTTTTAGATCCAGTAAGCAGATTTTTATTTTGCCTCCACCAAAGATAAACAAGGCGACTCACAGCCTGCAAAATAATGTTTTTCAAGAAGCTCACTGCTGTAGAGCTCAAGAGTTCAGCGTTTGGAGACAGGTAGTGGCAGACTTGAAATATAAAGAGAATACGTTAGCTATATTGTGTATAAGATCAATGTTTTATATAAAAATATAGGTAGAATAATCATAATACAATCAAATCTCAAAGGATAAATCATGCATAATGTTTCATGTAAGCTAGTATTTGCTATTGCTGCATCACTGTTAATCAGCGCCTGCGTTGTACACAACGATGACAATGCTGCAGGGGCTGTTTTGGCATCTGATAAAGGTACAGACAAATATGCTAGTAAGTATGATGCGGACTTTGGGTTTCTTTCAGGATATTTAAGTAGAGACAGTGAACTTCCTGAGGTAACTTATATTCTGCCAAAACCTCCAGAATCAGAAGATCCAGCCTATTTTTATGATTTTGTGCAGTATGAGTCGGGCAAAACTGTAAGAGCAAATGATAAGGAAAGATTCCAGTTAGCTAAAGACGATGAGAACTGGGGAATAGGGCAGCTTTCACGGTTCAGTGAAGTATATGGTATGGAGTTATCTCTAGAAAACACACCGGAACTGTGGGCTCTTATTCAGCATTCAGCGACTGACATAAATAACACCGTAGAAAAAACTAAACATGAATTCTTTAGACCAAGGCCTTTTGTTCATTTTGGTGAACCATCTGGAAAAATTGAACAAGAGAAGTACTATATAAAAACAAGTTCTTTCCCTTCAGGACATACTGCGTTTGGCTGGGGAATCGCGCTGATACTGTCTGAAATAAATCCTGCCTGTCAGGAAGCCATCATGAGCAGAGGCTATGATTTTGGACAGAGTAGAGTAATTTTAGGTCATCATTATCAGTCTGACGTAGATGCTGGCAGAATTGTCGCCTCTATGGTTGTAGCAAGACTGCATTCAGCGGCAGAATTTCAATTACAGATGAAAAAAGCTAAAGCCGAATTTGCAGCGCTAAAGAGCAAGCAGACTAAGTATAAGAAAAGCAGGGCAGGCAGATAATCTAGGGAAAGATAATATATGAAATATTCAAAATTTACAGTAAATATGCTTACTGTTATTTGTGCTTCATCTCTTGCTACAGCCTGTGTATCAAACAGCGATCAGGTCAGGTCGCATCAGACGCGTGCAGAAAATTCTGAGGCAGTCAATAGTGAAGCTAATTTAGGTTATCTTAAAGGCTATGACGCAGATATAATTGACGTTGAACTAGTGTTGCCAGAACCTGCCACCGTAACTGATGCAGTTTATTTCAACGACTGGTATCAGTACTACAAGAACAAGCCGCTAAGAGATACCCAAAGAGGAGATCTTGCTCGTACAGAGGCGTCTTTGTCAGTTGATTCTTTAATGAATTTCAGTAAGGCATTTGGAATACAGCTTTCTCCTGAGAACACTCCTGACATTTGGCATATGCTGCAAAGAGCCTGTTATAACTTATTTGATGCCAACAGTAAGATCAAAAATCGTTATAAGAGAATCAGACCTTATGTTCAGTACAATGACAGTACAGGATATGCTCCAGAAGAAGCCAAATCTAGAAAATCATTTTCTTATCCGTCCACACATGCAGTTCTAGGCTTCGGGATTGCTTTGCTGCTTTCTGAGGTAAATCCTGACAGGCAGAATGAAATCCTTAAAAGAGGATATGAGTTAGGGCAGAGCAGAGTAATTCTCGGATATCATTATCAGAGTGATGTGAGAGCAGCTAGATTGGTCGCTGCCATGGTTACTGCTTCAATGCATTCAGATTCCGAATTTCTAAGAGACATGGAAAAGGCAAAAGCTGAACTGAGGCAGAAATCAGAGTATAAAGAGTATAAATAGAAAGTCAGTTAAATTATTATGTCATATTTGATTATAGATACAGATATCGGTGTAGACGATGCTTACGCAGTAAAACTAGCAGCATTAACCGGCGAATTAATGGGTGTAACTACTACATACGGTAACGCATCGATAGAACAAACTACAAGAAATGCAAAATTAGCTATGCATAAGTGGAATATGTCTGTTGCTATCTATCGAGGCACAAGCCATCCACTGGTGGCACCAGCTCCTGTAAATGACGGGCATATTCATGGAATAGACGGTCTAGGTGCCTGCTATGACAATCAGGAAAATGCTATAGCTCCTAATGCAATAAATTTCATTATTGAGTCTGCCCGCAGATATCCAGGAGAAGTCTCTCTTCTAACAATTGGTCCAATGACCAATCTTGCTATGGCATTAAATCAGGAGCCAGAGCTACCAAAGCTCTTGAAGCAGGTTATTTCGATGGGCGGAGCCTTTGGAACCGATGGCAACTCCGGTAACATGTCTCACTTTGCAGAGTTCAATATCTGGGCAGATCCTCATGCTGCCGATCAGGTTATGGCAGCACCGTTTAATTTTGTTCTGATCCCCCTTGATATGACACACAGGGTCATAATCGACGAACAGGAAATAGACAGTTATCAAGATGAATTTCTGTCCAATATTTCAAAGTTCTATCTAGATTTTTCGGAAAAATACGAAAAGTTCAGAGGCATGTGTGTGCATGATGCACTGACTGC